>CAZPVB010000066.1:0-18126 GCA_964589855.1 uncultured Bacteroidales bacterium | reverse complement strand
CCAGAATGGCCAGCATTGGAAAGTACTTTTCAGGGTTGAGCGTTTGCTGGATCATGGGCCAGTATAAAAACAGCAGATAAAAGTTGAATGGGTTCAGCAAAGCTCTTATCATCCAGAAAGCATTGATGGTATGGCGGGAGATGGGCAGATGTAAATAAGGTTGTACATCTTTGGCCGGGAGTTTCTGAAGGAAAAACCGGGTCAGCAGATCCAAACCCAGGATCAGGGGTAAAAAGCCAAAGATGATTTCTGCCGGCGCATAACCCGGCAGGTTGTCATGAAGCAGGGTGGGAAGTACCCTGCCCAGAAGGTTTAACTGCAGGATGATAAACAGGAATATCAGGATCATGAATAATTTTACAAACAAACTTTTCTCGAAAAAGTCTGATCTGTATATCATCAGAAAGTTATGTTTCAATAGTAGATAAAACATGGGTTTTGTTTTTATTTGATTACCTGTTTATTCTTTCCCTTTCTTGTGAAGGTAATATTAGATTTTTTGTAAAGAAAATATTAAAAACAAGTGCAGTGTAATTGATGTATATCATAGTCTTTACATTTTTACTTTTCTCATCCGACAATGAGCGAATGGATTGCCAAAATCAAAACCCATACTGAATTCCATTTTTGAGCACATAAAACAATTTTGGGATATCGCCGGGCGGGTGTGAGTCGTAAGCCAGATCGTAGGATACAACAAAAGAAAATTTATCGGTGAATTTCATCTCCAGTCCTGTTTCGCTGGAAAGTCTGAACTGATCAAAGTACTTAAAATCGGGTTGGTAATAGGTTGTGTGAGAAAAGTTGATCCTCTCATCGAGTTGGTAAGAGGCTGATATGTAGAGATCGCCTTTTATTTTGTCTGTTTTGGTGTTTTTTTCATCATTAAACACCTCACTTTCGTACATGACCAGAGGAGCAAAGAAAAAAGCGAAATGGTCATTTTCCCAGATACGTAAACGGGGTCCAGCCCCCAGCAAAAACCTTCTTTGCAGCAATCTGATTGAATTATACTGATGTTGGGTAAAGGCCTCGAAGATCAAAAACTCTCTGGAAAGATTAAAGTTGTAACGCAGGTGCTGAAATCCGTTATTGATCAGATCATCTCCTTCTACACGCATAAAATTAAGGGTGTTGAGCAACAGCACTATATGTTTGTTTTTATTATACTGTATTTGTGCCTGTGTGCCGGTTTCAAATATCTGGCGTGTATTTTTGGTAAGGGAAAGGTTCAGTTGCACAAGTCCCTGTAGCCCTTCTTTGTTTTCTTTGCGGCTTTTTTCTACGTTTACAAGCTGCGCCATTAGCAATGTATTGGCAAAGAAGAAAAAAATAACGGGCAATAAAGTTTTTCTGATTGACATTTTTTTCTTATCTCAAAAATGAAGAGCACAAAGATAAAAAAACTATCTTTGAAAGGATGATGTAAACAAATCCTAACAGTTTATTAACTTAAAGTTTCCATCGATTCATATTATTTTTACAGTCTTTTATCAACAGAGTATAAAACATTTATAAAGTTATGATTAATCATGCCTGGAATGAACATGGAAAAAGACTTTTGTTACCTGTAATGTTTTTCCTTATAATCTTCACAACGATGTCAGATGTTTTTTCAGAAACTTACCGTTTTACCCTGCTTCATACTTCCGATGAGCATAGTGTTTTAACTCCGCTTCCTGCTATTGATTATGTTCCTGACGCAGATGACAAGTCATTGGGTGGTTTTGCGCGTTTGGCCGGATGGGTAAAACAGATTGAAGAAAAAAAAGGAGAAGAAGAAGTATTGCTTTTATCGTCGGGTGATTATATAGGAGGGTCGCCTTTTGCCTGGTTGATCTTAGAGGGTTACGCGCCAGAGATAGAGATCATGAGAGAGATTGGATACGATGCCGTTACCATGGGCAATCATGAATTTGATTACGGACCCGAAGTGCTGGCAAGTTATTATCAGCGGGCAGGTTATCCCACTGTTGTCAGTGATTTACCTGTACTGGTCTCTAACCTGGATATTCCTGAAGGTCATGCCCTGGATGATGTTGGATTGAAAGACAACATGATCATAGAACTGAAAAATGGATTAAAGATTGGGATTACCGGGGTATTGGGAGAGGATGCTTATGCACTTGCACCCGAAGCCATGCCTGTTGGGGTTTACAATCCGGCAGAAACTGTACAACGCCAGGCCGATCTGCTGCGTGAACAGGGTGCCCAGGTTATTATCCTCCTTTCTCATTCAGGATGGGCCGAAGACAAACGCATTGCAGAAGCTACCACAGGGGTGGATATTATTCTTGGCGGACACGATCATATTGAAACAGAAAAGCCACAGAAGGTTAACGAGTCTTTTATCATGCACAGCAGTTATTACCTGCGAAAGGCTGGTATGCTCGAGGTTGAATATAATACTGAGACTGGTTCTGTTTCTTTCGTGAATGATGAAAATGATCAACCTTTTCTGGTAGAACTGGATAGCAGCATAAAAGAGGATACCATCATAAGGAAAAAGATTGAATCGTATGCCGAAAAACTAAATGCTTTTGTTGCAGAATTCAGTGATAGTATGTTTTTTGATGTGAATGCACCTGCAATCTCCTCAGAGTTTGCTCTTCAGAAACCAGAAGAGTTTGTAGAAACCACTGTGGGTAATTTTCTTACCGATGCCATGCGTTTGGAATCGGAAAAGGTTCTGGGTGACAATGTGGATATTGCTTTTCAGGCCAATGGTGTAATACGTGGTGAATTGAGTCCTGGTACAATGCCATCTTCGCTGAATAACATTTCTTTTCTCGATCTGGTTACCATTGCCGGATTGGGCACCGGACCCGATCTGCGTCCCGGATATCCTTTGGTCTCCTTTTATCTCACTGCCAGTGAGGTGTATAATGTTTTTGAGATTGTATCACTCCTTTCTCAAATCATGGGCGACACATATTTTTTGCAGGTCTCGGGTATGAAATACACCTACGATCAGGGAAAAGCGTATTGGTTGAAAATTCCTTTTACAGGTATACCTGTTCCGGCATACAGAGCAGTGAAGGATATTTATGTTTATGAAGGAGAGGGCATTCAGCATGAGCAGGGATATACAAAACTCAACATTGACGATGACAGACTGTACCATCTTGTCTCAGATCATTACCTGACTTCCTTTCTGCCCATGATAGGAGAGATGTTGCCCGAGTTGGCGGTGGTGTTGAAAGATAAAAATGGCAATCCTCAAAATGTTGATCAAACCATCATATATGAGAATGGACGCGAGCTGAAGGTATGGGAATCGCTGGCACGTTATGCCATTTCTTTTGTCGCAAAAGAGGGAGAAATAGCCAAGATGCCTGATGAATACCGTCAGGTTCAGCAGCGCATTATCAAAGATAAAGGTGTTCCGCTGGCAGTTTGGGGATGGTCGGGTGTAGGTGCATTGTTGATCGGATTGGGCATGCTGGTGCGCTGGATAACAATTACAATCAGAAACAGGAAAAGAAAATCATCAGTCAACTGATATTTTTCATTTTTCCGGGTTTGGGCGTTTTTTTCGTCCGGAATCTATATCCCTGAGTATGTCCTGCACATTTTCTTCGGTATCGTGCAATGCTTTATGACAAACAGATATCAGTTCGGTGGCTCTTTTTACCTTTTGCGATAGTTCATCCACACTTATTTCATCACTTTCAATATTTTTTATAATGTTTTCAAGTTCGTCAATGGACTTCTGATAATTCATGATCTCATCTTTTTTTTAGGGGTCAAAAAAATAGAAATAGTCATTTCCATGAAGGATGTTATTATTTGTGATGTATAAACCCTATCTCAGGTTTCTGATCGCTCTTTTTACATGATCTGCAATTCTTTGGTATACTTCTTCTTTTTTTCCTTCTCCATCCACATCCACCAATATGCCATTGTTTCGGTAATAATTCACAATTGAGTCATTTCTCTGCGCATGCTCTTCCAATCGCGCTACAATGGTTGAGGCGCTGTCATCGTAGGGCATACGGTCTTTTGTTTTGCTCCTTGCATCCAGTCTTTTTACCAGTTCGAGTTGATGTACCTGTATATTGATCACACAGTTGATAGCAAAGTTTTTCTTTTTCATGATTCCGTCCAGGATATAGGCCTGCACCAGTGTTCTCGGATATCCCTTAAAAACATATCCTCTTTTTTCCCCGTCGGTTTCTCTCAGTTTTTTTTCTATCAGGCGTATTACGATCTCATCGGGTACCAGCAAACCTTTTTGCAGGTATGGGTCAATGGTTTTGGCCAGATTAGAGCCTGTTGCTCTCTCTTTTTTCAGCAATTCGCTCGTAGAAATGTACGCTAAATTAAACTCGTCGGCTATTTTTTTTGCTTGTGTGGTTTTTCCCGATCCCGGAAATCCATAAACCATGATGTTAACAGGTTTGCTGTTTATTTCTTCTATAATGTGATGGTCTATACGGTTAAATACCTCCTGTGTGGTGCCCAGTCCGTTTACATGGGCAAGTTTATCTGTATCTTTGTAAAATTCCAGCAGGGGAAGCGTTTTTTGATGATATTCCTGCAATCGTTTTTTAATCACCACTTTATTGTCATCTGTGCGGTGTTGTTCCTTGGCTCTTTGCAGCAACCTTCTTGTACATTCTTCATCAGATATATCAAGAATCAGTATTTTGCTCAGCGAGGTTTGCAAGGTGGTAAATAATCCGTCGAGAATATAAGCCTGTACGTATGTTCTGGGAAACCCATCGAAAAGGAAACCATCGGTAGCATGATGAGACTGAATAGCATTGCCGATGATCTGTACAATGATCTCATCGTCTACCAATCCTCCCGATTCAATGATCTTGCGCGCCTGATTGCCCAGGGGGGTGTCTGCCTGAAGTTCTTTTCTGAGTGCATCACCCGTAGATATATAGGTGAGATTGTATCGTTGCATGAGCAACTCCGACTGGGTCCCCTTTCCCGCTCCGGGAGGACCGAAAAGTATGATGTTCAGCATTCTTATTTTTTTTTGACAGTTGTGTTTTGAATAGGATTATCTGCAAATGTAAAACTATTATCAAAACTACGGGAAACAAACTTGTGATTTTACCGTGATAAACGGAAAAAGTTATTTTTTATCTCGATACTTTGAATTCAATGAATCTGGTAATTTTTCTCTGTATAAAAAAGTATAGAGAAGCAGGGGTGATCACTATTATTTTTAAGTTCGTTTTTGCACAAGGAAAAGTTACTGGCAGTTTACTAAAATCAAAAATCAAATAATGAGTCCACTCTGAAAAATCAATTGTCCACAGATTACACAGATTTACACAGATGTTAAATTCTGATAATCAATGTGTTTAAAAAATGAAAATGAACACAGATTTGCCGAAAACAAGTTTTCGGAGTGGACTCAATAATTGTCATAAGATCATCGGATGTGTTTTGAAGGCATGGTGAAATTAATCCTTCAGGATATTCCAAACTGCGGCATTGTCGTCTACCCCTATGGCATATTTGGCAGGCTGAAAATCAAGACGTACCCATTTGGCAAGGAAATCGACCTTTGAGAGTTAAGATTCTTTCCTGTCCGGGGTTTATATAGTAATCCCCTTCGCCCAATTTGCTGTTGGAGAGGTGGGGTATCGATCCATAATTTTTCCGGTTAAGGGGTTTCATGGTCTGGATTCCTTTTACTATCTTTTTGTTTGCCTGTCAGGGAAATCATGCCTGAGATGAGTTTTTTTCTTAAAAGCATTCTCTTATTAAATTTTTAAACCTTCAAAGATAATATTTAATGCCATGTAGGTCATTTAGTACATTTCCATTATGGTATAAAAAAATGAAGACTAAATCGATGGTAAAAATTGAACGGAATATTTGTAGTATTGGACATATTCTGAAGTTGTTACTCTTTTTTTATAAAGTTTCCAAGCGATTTGTATTTTTCATATAGTTTGTTGTATTTTTGAGAATATGCTGCCCGGGGTCGATATACCTTTTCCACTCCGCTACCCATGGCTTTTTGGGCAGAGCGGAAATCGGGATGAATACCTGCCACCACGCTGGCCGCCATTGCTGCTCCCAGAGCAACAGTTTGCTCATTGCGCGCTACTTCAATAGGCATGTCAAGCACATCGGAAACAATTTGCATAACAAGAGGAGATTTTTTTGCTACACCTCCCAGGGCAATAACGCCATCAATCCTGACACCTTCCGACCGGAATCGTTCAATAATTGCTCTGCTGCCAAATGCGGTGGCTTCAACAAGTGCTCTGAAAATTGCCGGTGCATCTGTACCCAATGTGATGCCTGTTACAGCACCGGATACAAATTGATCTGCATCTGGTGTTCTTCTGCCATTCAACCAGTCAAGGGCGATTAATCCTGATTTATCCGGATCAATATTGCCGGCAGCCAAAGTTAGTTCTTCTATCAGGTTCTGGGTTATGCTCGCAGTGATTTCCTCCCTCTGTTGAGGGGTAATTAGAGGAGTTTTGGAAAATATGTTCTTTACCGGCCAGAGCAAAAGGTCACGAAACCAGGCATATACATCTCCGAAAGCGGATTGTCCTGCTTCCAGGCCTATCATCCCCGGAATAACAGAGCCATCTACTTGTCCGCAAATACCTTTTACAAGAGAATTGCCCAGGTCTTTTTCCGGTACCACTACCATATCGCAGGTAGAGGTTCCCATTACCTTGCTCAGGTAGTAGGGTTTTATTTCTCCTCCTACGGCACCCAGGTGGGCATCGAAAGCGCCTACACCCACAGCAATTCCTGGTTTTAGATTCAGTCGGGCGGCCCAGTGAGCAGATAAATCGCCTGCCTTAACATCACTGGTATAAGTTTCGCTATAAAGTCGATCTCTCAATCTGGAAAGAGAAGGATCAAGCAACTGAAGAAATTCTTTTGGTGGCAAACCTCCCCACTCCTGATGCCACATTGCTTTATGACCGGCCGCGCATCGGCTTATTTTGAGGTTGGATGTCTTTGTTTCACCAGTGAGCAAAGCCGGCATCCAGTCGCAATGCTCCATCCATGACCAGGCAGATTGTTTTACGGCTTCATCTGTGCGGAGTATATGCAAAACTTTGGACCAAAACCATTCAGACGAATAAACTCCTCCTTCATACTTTGTAAAATCAGTACCACCCCAGGTTCGCGCAACATGGTTGATCTGATCTGCTTCTGCAACAGCTGTATGGTCCTTCCATAAAATGAACATGGCATTGGGATTCTCAGCAAATTGGGGCTTTAGCGACAATGGCATACAGTTTTGATCAACAGCTACGGGGGTAGATCCGGTTGTATCTATCGATATCGCAAGTATTTCGTTGCCTGTGCCTTCCGGAGATAATGATAATGCTTCACGAACGGCATTTTCCATACTGTCAATATAATCCTGCGGATGTTGCCGGAACTGATTTGCCGAAGGATTGCAATATAATCTTTTGATCCACCGCGGATAGTAAGACACCGCCGAAGCAATTTCTTCGCCATTTGCTGCATCCACAATCAGTGCCCTTACCGAATCGGTTCCGTAGTCAAGACCTAATACAAGTTTTTTTTTCATATTCATTGTTTTTTGGTTGTTCATTTGTGAAAAATTTCATTAAACCGGAATTCGCTTTTTCGGCGATAGAAACATCCATTTTTGCTGATCTCACAGGTGGTTGAGTTTGGCTGGCAGGTTTGTTTGGTTTATCTGTGGATATCTTTAACTAAATGATCAATGTGTCCAAAACCTTGCTGCTCGGGTATTTCTAAACTTCCTATTTCTGCCCGTAGTAAGCATTCTTTCCGTGTTTTCTGTAAAAATGTTTATTCAACAAAAACTGATCAACAGACTTGTGATGACCCAGAACATTGGTTCTGAAAGCCATCTTTGCCACCTCTTCAAGAACTACTGCATTGTGTATTGCTTTTTCTGTAGTATCACCCCAGGCAAAAGGAGCATGACTGGCAACCAGAATTCCCGGAACCGCCAGGGGATCAATATCTTTGAACCTCTCTGCGATAATATTTCCGGTTTCCGTTTCGTAATCTCCCAAAACCTCCGATTCCGAGAGCGGGCGGGTACAGGGGATCTCACCGTGGAAATAATCTGCATGTGTTGTTCCGTAGGGTGGAATGGGTTTGCACGCTTGTGCCCAGGATGTAGCCCATTCAGAGTGGGTATGCACCACACTTCCTATTTGCCCGAAAGCTTTGTAAAGAACCAAATGAGTAGGAAGGTCTGAAGATGGTTTCAATTTGCCACTTACAATTTTACCATCCATGTCTACTACCACCATATCTGAGGGTTTCATCTTGTCATAAGGAACTCCCGATGGTTTAATCACCACCAGGCCTTGTTCGCGGTCAATGGCGCTGACATTGCCCCAGGTAAACACCACCAGACCATGTTGCACAATAGCGAGGTTTGCCTGAAGTACTTTTTTCTTCAAATCATTGATCATTATTTATTTTATTTAAGATTATATCTTGTTGAACTCTTACCGGTACAGATGATTTCTTTAAAACAGACCGGAGAAATACTGCTATTTGTTGTGTGGTTGGTTGTGTTTTGTTAAAAAGCATTTTCATTCCACCGGAGTTGATTTTTAAAGTCGCGGATTTTTGTATTCTCATCAATCAGCAGGAATTCAATGCCGGCCATTTCAGCAAAAAGTTCTAATTGCTCCTGTGAAGCGTCAAAACTAAACGCTGTATGATGAGCGCCACCTGCATAGATCCAGGCAGTTGCTGAGGTTCTCAAATCAGGTTTGGGAACCCAGAGTGCTTTGGCAACAGGTAGTTTAGGTGTATTAACTGGTTTTACTGCTTTTATAGTATTTACTAACAAGCGGAAGCGGTTTCCCATATCAAGAAGTGATGCATTCAGTCCATCGCCTTCTTTTACATTGAAAACCAAGCGAGCAGGATCATCCTTGCCTCCAATGCTCAACGGATGAACTTCCAGTTTCGGTTTGTCTTCAGCAACAGAGGGACATATTTCGAGCATATGTGCCCCAAGCACTTTCATTCCGGATGGGTCGAGGTGATAGGTATAATCTTCCATAAAGGAGGTTCCATCTTTCATACCTTCTGTCATCACTTTCATACACCGCAAAAGGGCAGATGTTTTCCAGTCGCCTTCGGCCCCAAAGCCATAACCTTTCTCCATCAGGCGCTGCACTGATAATCCGGGAAGTTGCTTCAACCCGTGGAGGTCTTCAAAGGTGGTTGTAAAGGCTTTAAAACCACCTTCTTCCAAAAACCGGGTGAGGCCCAGTTCAATGCGGGCTGCCTCCATCAATCGAGAGTTGTTATCTGCGTCGGAAGTAACCTCTGGGGTGATCTGATAAAGTTGATAATATTCATCTATCAAAGCGGAAATGTCACCTTGACTCACCTCATTTACCCTTTGTGCCAATTCTCCGATACCATAACCAGATACTGACCATCCAAAGGTTTTATGTGCTTCTACCTTATCACCCTCGGTAACGGCTACATTACGCATATTATCACCCAAACGGGCAACCTTTAGTCCCTGCGATTCGTTCCAGGCAAGCGCTACTCTTGTCCAGCTCTCAATATCATCTATTACAGTCTGATCTTTCCAGTGTCCAACCACAACATGACGCCTGATCTTCATCCTTGAGCAGATAAAACCAAATTCACGGTCGCCATGTGCCGCCTGATTCAGGTTCATGAAATCCATATCTATGTCGTTCCAGGGGATGTCACGGTTGTGCTGTGTATGAAAATGGAGCAGTGGTTTTTTTAGGGCCCCAAGTCCCCTGATCCACATTTGTGCCGGAGAGAAAGTGTGCATCCAGGCCATAAGACCTATACAATCACTGTCATGATTAGATTTTTGAAATGCTTCAAAAATATCATCGGAAGTGGTTAATACCGATTTAAAAACAATATCGACAGAACTGTTGACATGTTTTGCAAGGTGCGCAACTATCTCGCGGGAGTTTTGCTCTACCTGATTTAATGTTTCAGTTCCGTACAGATGCTGACTTCCGGTTATAAACCAAATTTGTTTTGATCTCATCATGCAAAGGTTTTAATAATTATTTTTTGTTTTAGTATGCTTCAATATGTTGATGTAGAAAGATGCCTCTCATGATCTCCGTTTTTTTAAATGATCTTTACATTCCGATTTATTTTCACCTTTGAAAAATTCTGTGAAAATCAATATGGAGGTCACTCCAAAAAGGAGATTGTCCACAAATTACACGATTGACGCTGTTTTAAGATTTAATATTCAGACAATTAAAAGCATAATATTTAATTAAATGCATAATATTTTCACGAACAGTAAGCTCAACGAAGTCAATTTCCCGAAAACCAGATTTCGTAGTGGACTCAATATTTAAAATCAAAAACACCATCTCCATTCATCATTTCATGATATTTTTGCTTGTCGAAGCAAAAAAGAAAGGCTCCCCTGCGGGAAGAATTTTTATCTTTTTCATCGAGTTTTTGCAGTACGTTCATAGAAAGAATTTTTTTCCGGAAGTTGCGTTTGTCGAGTTCCTGTCCGTGGATTGCTTCGTATAAAGTTTGCAGTTGTGTAAGGGTAAATTTTTCGGGAAGCAATTCAAAACCAACGGGTTGTATGATGGTTTTCCTGCGGAGCCTTTTCAGTGCTTTTTCTACCATTGTATTATGATCGAAAACCAACTGTGGTATTTCATCCATGGCAAACCATTTTGCCTGGTAACGATTGCCTGATTCTTCGTTATAAGCATCCATGTTTATGAGGGCATAGTAGGCTACTGAGATTACCCTTGCGCCATCGTCGCGGTCGGAATCTCCATAAGTGTAAAGCTGTTCAAGGTAGATATTCTTTAATCCAGTCAATTCTTCCAGGATTCGTCGGGCGGCAGCATCAACACTTTCATTCTCTTCAACAAATCCTCCCATTAGCGACCATTGTCCACGATGATGCTCCAGTTCCCGGCGGGTAACCAGGAGTTGAAGCTGGTTTTCGCTGAAACCAAAGATGATGCTGTCAACAGCAACAAGGTGACGGGCAAAAGATTGATAATATAATGATGGCGACATATTTATTTGATTTTGCTGTGTTCAAAGAATAATTTTGCTGAAGCTTCTTGTCTCTTTTCAAAATTTGGATTGATGACTTTAGAATCTGTAAGTTGGGAATTGGAAAATCAACTTTGTCCAATTTGCCAACTTTTTCACATTCCGAAACAACAGCCCAGAAATCTGAAAGCATTTGACAGGTCCGTAAAATAACTTTGACTATTTAAGTGTAAAAATAACACTTATTTGGTTTAAAAAAAGAATTTCAATCCTGAAAAGTGTTATTTTTTTCAATATTTTCTGGTAAAATGGATTAGTTTATTTTTTTGAAAATAGTTGTTAAGTGCGTTTGATTTGACAGAAATTAAATTTCAGGAGGTAACGATAACTTTTGTTGTTTACATTTCTCCATGAAAGCAAAGGAATCTATCGTTCTGGAAGAACAAAGGGTGTTGTAAGAAATTGGACACAGAAAGCAGCGGAAACCTTCCTTGCCCCCCGATAACAGGCGGTTAAAAGTTGTCATAAGTACCCAGGGAGAGAAATTTCAAAACGCTACCAGACAAGAATGAAAGAAAATAAGTATTTTGATCCTAAAAGTCATCTTCAATGCAATTCTGCACTGATCGATTCTTCCGGTGGGGGCATCAAACCTTCGTTGATAAACGATATCGCACCGAGCAAAGCACCCCAGGTATAGAATGGATGGCTTTTGATTCGTGGATCATTGCCTGTTCCGTCGAAAGCGGAATAATTTTCAGAGATATAGTTCATCCGCTTCCATTCGCCTGTAAACAGGTCGAGTGATTTTTCTGCCAGATCGTTCTGTGCTTCTTTTAGGTTGTCGTACTCTCTGAAAGACAGGTAGGTAAGGAAATTCATAGGTGCCCAAATGGCGCCTTTCCAGTATCTTTGTTTGTAAAACTCGGGGTCGCTTCTCGAAATGGATGGCATAATATATTCGCCCCAAAAATGCTCAGGATTGTAAAAATAATTGTTTACCATTGTTTCGGCTTGTTCGGGTGTTGCCGCATTTGCCATAAGGGCATAAAACAGTGTGGGGGAATATTTTTTCACAAATTCTCCATTGTCGGTTCTTCTGTTTAAAAATATTCCATCTTCTTCACTCCAAAGGGTTTTGATCTGCTCTCTTATTTGCTCTGCCCTTTTTATGAGTTCTTCTGCTTCCTCATGTTTTCCCAGCACAACTGCCATTTCTGCCAATGCTTCGCAATCTGCCACATACAAACTGTTGAGTCCGACATCATGAAGTAGTAGTATTCCCTTTTCTTTGTCAAAGGGTACTTCCTGATACATGGGGGAGTCGTCCAGCCCACTTTCCAGTACTGCAGCCAGGTGATTGTTATGGGCTTTGTCGTTATAAGGGTTTTTGGAATCGTGCGATCCCCAGCATAGCATTCCTTTGTGGTACCTGCGTTTCATCCACCAACGATTCCAGGTCAGCAGTCTGTCAAAAGTAGTTTCGAGAAACCATTTTTCAGGGTATTTCTTATAGATTTCTCTGGTAACAATGCCTCCAACGGGAGGTTGGCTTCTGTCCCAGGACATACGTCCATTTCCCTGCGAGTTGTTGGGTACAAATCCCTCTTCGGTCATATCATCAAGATGCTCAATCACATTGGCGAAGGCAAGGTCTTTATGATCAATGGCGCTAAGGTAAGCCATGAAGAAATTGTCCCAGGCAAACAATCCATATCCTCCCCGTTGCACATTCCAGGTTCTGCTTACGGTAGACAAAACACGATCTTTTCTGGGTTCGTAAATGGTGTTCCATGCCATACTGGTGGTTATGGCCTGATACACCTCTGCCCGCTGAGCACCAAACTGATTGGCTTTAGAGAGGTAGTTTTTTTTCTGCTCTTCAATGATTTGCTGCACTTCCGGCAATGAACGACTTGTGCCTGTGCTGATGGCTGCAATATCATTGAGCGACATGGAAAAGTAAGGCATAGAAGCCCCCGTGGCAAAGTCTTCTTCCGTATCTGTGGATGCAAAAACTTCAATCGTTCGGTCATCAAATATACCTTTTATACTGCCATCTGTTTCCTTTTTGACCATTCCGGGGCGGTTAAAAACGATTCCGGTTCGTGCAATTACATGGGAAGGATATTTCTGCTCACCAACAGGTCTTATGGTTGCCACAAAATCATCGCCGGCCGTAGCGGTCTCTATAATTACATGCACATCTTCCCAGTTTACTTCAATTTCAGTATAACTTCCATCCCAGGCATGGGCAAGTGCCTTCAGTTTCGGCGTTTCCCAGTCAGATCCTTCAATGAAATTTGCTCTGTGCAGGTATCCTGAAAAATTGTGTGCCTGGTATTTAAGGTCAAAAGCAATTTCAAACCCTTGCGGCATCCATACATAGGAAAGGGAATTCCAGGTATTGTAGGTGTTCCAACCTGTTTTCAGGTTTTCTTTGATCTGCGGATATTCTCCATTGATCTGTTCTTTTTCTGCCGTTTGGCAGGAATAGACCAACAAAAGGAAAATGATCAGGATCCGGGAATGGTTGATTTGCTTTTTCATGTTTTATTGTTTATTGTTTGTATATCAGATAATTATGTTTTTTGCTCGGGATTCTTTGGGGTTATAAAGTATAGAGTAAAAATATGACTTCTATGGATCAGACCGGTGAAAAAATGTCTCTGTTATGAGGGATTATCTGCTCAATTTAGAATAATTCGTTAATCTGTTCATTATTTGATCAAAGTTCAGCAAAGACGTTGGCGTGCTTTACAGGGGTTGGAATTCGCTCTTTTGAATCTGACGCAAAAACACTGGCAGCTTTTCGCCATCTTTTTCGATTTATATGGGTATAAAAGTCGGCAGTTTTGTTTTTTTGGTAAACGAAAATATTGTAGCATTTAATTTTTCTGGCGAAGTCTGATTATCTTTGCAAACAAAAACTCCATGATAAGATACATTTTGCCCGTTTTTGTTGTATTTCTTTTTATTGCCTGCGGTGGTGAAAAAAGAAAAAGTGAAAAGAGACCTTCAGTTTCTGAAGAGCCAGTGTCCAGTAATAAGGAAAATGTATTTATTCCTGCTTTCAACAGCGATTCGGCATATCAGTTTGTAGTGCGACAGGTAGCTTTTGGCCCGCGTGTACCCAATACCCCTTCGCATGTTGCTTGTGGTAACTGGTTGGAAGAGAAACTGGGCGAATGGTCGGATACCGTATATGTACAGCGGGCAAAAGTAAACGCTTATGATGGGACCGTTTTAAATATAAAAAATCTGATTGGCTCTTTTCAACCGGAGGCTACCAACCGTATACTTTTTTGTGCCCACTGGGATACCCGCCCCTGGGCAGATCATGATCCTGATCCCGCTTATCATTTCACCCCAATTGATGGCGCCAACGATGGTGGCAGTGGGGTAGGGGTGCTGCTCGAAGTTGCGCGTTTGATGAGTCTTCACACTCCGGAAATAGGTGTAGACATCATCTTCTTTGATGCTGAAGACTATGGCGAGCACCGCACCCACCAGGGATCTGAACAGCATTCATGGGCACTTGGAAGCCAGTACTGGTCGCGAAGACCTCATCAACCCGATTATTTTGCCCGTTATGGTGTTTTACTGGACATGGTGGGCGCTTATAATGCCACTTTTAAAAAAGAGGGATACTCCATGCTATATGCGCCCAACATTGTTAGAAAAGTTTGGAAACTGGCACAAAATAAAAATTACGGACATTATTTCATCAACCAGGAAGGGGGGGTTATTACCGATGATCATTTATATGTAAATGAGATCCGAGGCATTCCCACGATCAACATTATTGATCTGCGTTCTGATACTCCCAACGGTTTTTTCCCACAATGGCATACTATGGAAGATTCTATGGAGCAGATAGATCCAGCTACCCTCGATGCTGTAGGAAATGTCGTACTTTCATTGATCTACAATCCATAATCATATCAGTGGGAAAAGAGTTTTCTTTTTATACTGGCATGAAAGTATGTTCTTTACAACCTGCTTCCCATGCAGGGTAATACACTGATCTTTTCTCTCTTCACTGATCTTCTTCAGGTTTGGTCTTCTGACATATCTTCCTGCAAGGTTTATAATCAGAATATCCTTTTCACATATTATCACAAACTATTGGCAAGGTTTGCCAACTCTGATCTTTCTCCCTTTTCTAGCCGGATATGGGCATACAGGTCATTTCCTTTTACCCTGTCAATCAGGTAAGAAAGTCCGTTACTTTGTGAATCCAGATACGGTGAATCAATTTGAAAAATATCGCCTGTAAAGATCATCTTGGTGTTTTCTCCTGCCCGGGTGATGATGGTTTTCACTTCGTGGGGGGTAAGGTTTTGTGCTTCATCGATCAGGAAAATTACATTCGACAAACTTCTACCTCTGATATATGCCAGGGGAGATACAACAATCTTTTCACTTTCAAGTGCTTCCGTTATGTTTTTAAACTCCTTGTCTTTTTCGCCGTACTGGTGATGAATGAATTTAAGGTTGTCGTACAAGGGTTCCATATAAGGAGAGATTTTAGAACTAACATCGCCCGGAAGAAATCCTATATCCCTGTTTGACAGGGGGACAATAGGTCGTGCCACAAAAAGTTGTTCATATTTGCGTCGTTGTTCCAGTGCTCCTGCAAGGGCAATCAGTGTTTTTCCCGTACCGGCAATGCCTTGCAGGGTTACCAGCTTAATGTTGGGATTCAGGATGGCATGAAGGGAAAATACCTGCTCTGCGTTGCGGGGCGTTATCCTTTGAATGGTGTGTTTTTCAATTTTTTCGACATAGCCACTCAGTGGATTGTAATAACCAAGAACAGAGTTGCTGTTTTGTTTGATGATCAAGTATTGATTGGGAACAGGGTCTTTCAGACCCAATGCCGAGGGTTCGCAATAACCCATGTTATAAAGCAGTTCTATTACTTCTGCATTATTGGTATGTATTTCTTTTTTGCCAGTGTAGAGTTCATCCACATTTTTTATTTTACCGGTTTCATAATCTTCGGCGGCAATGTTGAGCGATTTGGCTTTTATTCTCAGGTTAATATCCTTTGAAACCAGTATTACTTTGCTTTTGGGGTTCTCTTTGATCAGAAAAATAGCTGTATTCAGTATCCTGTGATCGGGTTTATCTTCGCCAAAAACCGATGTGGCATCCAGTCCGTTGGGTTTATTCATTACCACCCTTATTCTACCCCCTTTGGGATTACCCAACGATACCCAGTTCTGCAGCGAAGAAGATTGCGAAAGTTTGTCGAGAATACGTGTAAACTCCCTGGCCTGAAAGTTTTTGGTATCATTTCCTTTTTTAAAATGATCGAGTTCTTCGAGCACCGTGATGGGAATGGCAACATCATGTTCCTGAAAATCAAGCACCGATGCATAGTTGTAAATGATAACGGAGGTGTCTATTACGAATATTTTGGATTCTGTTTTTGTTTTGCTGGATTTTGTTTTGGGTTTGCGGCGGGTGGAGGGTGCTTTTTCTGTGGTGATCTTATTAGTCATAAAAAAGATTTTGAAAGAGTGATTGATTTTGATGTGCTGGATGAAATTCAAGCTGGTTTTGTGAACTGAATGCTAAGATAGAAATGATTTGCCTGAATTGTGATCATAAAAACAGGATGTTTTCAACGATAGGTTGTTAATATCTTATGAACCTCAATGATGGTAAAGGCTAACAGATTAGGCCCGGGTATCTTGTCCGGTAAGCATGGTAAGATAATTATGATAGCGGGAGATGCTTATTTTTCCTGATTCTACATTTTGTTTTACAGCGCAACCGGGTTCATTGTAGTGGGTACAATTATCAAAACGGCATTGATTAAAGTACTCCCTCATTTCGGGGAAATAATGACTTAATTCCCAGGGTTCGAAATCTACCAGTCCGAATTCTTTAATGCCCGGTGTATCTATTACTCTGCCACCAAAGGAAAGGGGAAACATCTCCGCAAAAGTAGTTGTATGTTTTCCTTTGAGGTGTGTCATTGAAATTTGCGCTGTTTTAAGACTTAACCCAGGTTCGATGGCATTGATCAGGGTTGATTTTCCTACACCGGAGTGCCCCGAGAAAAGTACCGTTTTATCTTGTATAATGTCTTTGATCTCCTGCAAACCTTCACCACTTACAGCACTGGCACGCTTACATGAATAACCGGCAGATTGGTAAATCGTAAAAAGTTCTTTCAGCATCTGGTCTTCTTCTTCCTCGTATAGGTCGCATTTGTTGAAAATGATTTCTGCCGGTACGCTGTAAGCTTCGCAGTTGACAAGAAAACGATCAATAAAACCGGTTGAGGTGCGGGGTACAAAAAGGGTAGCAATAAGCAATGCTTTATCTATATTTGCCGCAATAACCTGACTCTTCCTGCTCAGGTTGGTCGATTTTCTGACGATATGATTCTTTCGTTCCCTGATCTCGGTGATGATACCTGTGGTTTGCTGCTTTTCCGGAGAAAAAATTACCTCGTCGCCTACAGCCACAGGATTTGTTGAGCGGATGCCATCCATCTTAAACTTTCCCCGCAAGCGGCAATCATAGGTCTTTTTCCCATCCAGGGTAAGCACCTTATACCAGCTTCCTGTAGACTTTATGATGATTCCTTTCAAAATGAAATAAACTTAATAATGAGATTAATCGGTATTGTTTCTGAAGCGAAGGGAATCGGTGAAATCCTTCTCCACTTAATCCTGCAAAATACGAAAAATTGGTGAAAACCGGGATAATTCTTTTTTTGATAGACGAAGTGTTTTTGAATGCCCGGGACTTATGTTATGTGTTTTCGTTTAATGAAGACCGGATAAGTGGCAGGTGTTTGTTTTTCTTTTCTGAACAAACTTCCCTGTTCATTTTTGATTGTCTTTAAATGTGCTTGTTTTGCATGTTTCATAAGTATTCAAGGTTGAGTAGTTGTTTTAAAGTAATGTTTCTGTTGATCCCAATGCAACCTGAAGTATTTATCTTCGATCGCGACAATCCCTCCCGGAAAAAATAAGATTATAAATCAGCGTTTCTCCATATATGAGTCCACTCTGAAAAATCAATTATCCACAGATTACACAGATTTACACAGATGTTAAATTCTGATAATCAATGTGTTTAAAAAAGAAAATGAACACA
>CAZPVB010000065.1:7320-18839 GCA_964589855.1 uncultured Bacteroidales bacterium | reverse complement strand
TCCCTTTCTCAAAATAAAAGGTGCCCAGGTAAACCCAGGTTCCATGACCCATTTGTTGGTTAATAGAGAAGCGGGCAGTTCCACCGGCATATTTTATTTCACCATTTACCTGTTCGAGATTTTCCGGATGTTTTGCCCAGGAAAGATAAACTGCGTAATATCCTTTTTCCGGTATATCGGGTTTATAGGTTAACTCCCCTCCTGAATTGGATTCCATGATCACATGAGTTCCGTTATGAAAAGGATTGTCGTGATTGAAAATAGTATCTTGCAGTAAAAATCCTTTTTCACCTCTGATCAGTTCAGAAGTACCTTTGGTGAATTCTAATGTTGAATGTGTTGAGGATTGGTCATTATCCACGATCACCTCATTTGTCTGTAGGTCTCTTTCCCTGGGCATCAGTACATTTGCACCAGCATTTTCGAGCATTGGAGCTATATACTTTAAGGTATATTCCATCGGAAAAATATCTTCCACTGTGCTGAATAATCGGGCTCTTTGCCATTGCCATCGTTGTTTTTTCTGGTTGTAGTACAATCCGTGGCTGTGCCAAAGGGCAATATGATTTCCTGATAAGCCGCCCGGATAATTCTCTTGCCAATGTCTTGTAACAAGTGGAGGTTTATCGGATTGTTTTCTGAAAATTTTTGATTGATCGTAAGCGTTTTCTTCCTGATATATTTGGGGTATAAAGTTTTGAATACTTTTCCCGCGTGCAAAAAAGCGGATATCGTAATTACGAAATCGCCATCCCAGATGATCTTTACTAATTTGGTTTAAGCTATCGATAAGGGTCTTTCTCACGGGAATATGCGTGAGAGCATCAGAAAAATAAACATGAATAATTTTATTTGTAGAAAACACGCTTACACTATCTACATCAATGTTTCCGACGTGTTTGTAAGGGAGGAAAAAATGCGGCAGGTCATGGAGTTTTTTTTCAACGATTTTGCTTTTTCTTTCATGGGGTGGGCTTTGAGTTTGTTGATAGGAATCCCTCACATTTGGCTTTAGCAGCGGAGGCAACAGGAGCATGCTGGCAAGAAGAACCCAAAACCGTTTGCTTTCCATCAGAAAAGATAACAAAAAAGGTAAGAATCTATCAATCATCAATGTTTTATGTTTAAAATCTTTTCAAATGTATTAACTCTTTTCGGAATAATAAAAAAAAATGTAAGGTTTTTAAAAATAATTATTAATGTTGTATTTTATTTTTACATTTGCAAAGTAAGAATGTAAATTCACATTGAAACAACCCTAAAATTGAAATCCTATGCAAATCGTTGCTGATAGCGGATCAACCAAAACATTGTGGTATTTACTTGATGAAGATCATCAACCTTCCTCCTATTGTGAAACTTCCGGCATCAACCCCTATTTTCAACAAAGTTCAGAGATTGTAAAAACCCTTGAAAAGGAGTTTGACTTATCCTATGAAAATCTAAAGAGCATTTATTATTATGGTTCAGGTATTTCCAATGAGCAAAAGCGCAATGAATTACATGTAGCACTAAGGAATTATTTTGGTTCTGTTCCTATTCATATTGAAAGCGATCTTTTGGGTGCAGCGCGTTCACTTTGCGGAACAGAAAAAGGGATTGTTTCTATTTTAGGTACTGGTTCAAATTCATGTTTTTATGATGGTACGAAGATCGCTGAGAACATTTCTTCTCTGGGATATGCCCTGGGTGATGAAGGCAGTGGGGCTTATCTGGGCAAAGTGCTCATAGGTAAGGTCTTCAGAAAACAGTTTCCTCAATATTTAATCAAACTATTTTTCGATACTTATCCGGTAACTTTGGGCGAGGTTTTGAACAAAGTATATCGTGAACCTTATCCCAACAGGTATCTTGCAGGGTTTACACGTTTTTTGTCAAACCATATACAAGATGCACACATTCAGAAAATAGTAAAAGATGCTTTTGAGTTATTTTTGATCAATAACATACATCCTTATTCTCTTGCCAAACAATTGCCTTTGCATTTTACGGGAAGTATTGCATGGCATTTCAGAGACCTTCTTCAACAATCTGTTGAAGAGCAAGGATTTTTTATTGGAGAAATAACACAAGACCCTATGGAGGGGCTTTTATTATACCATAAAATTATTGCTGAGAATCAGGTTAAAAATTAAACCCTTTACTAATCATGTTTTGATATACATACTTTTAAGTTTCGAAACTATAGATGCCACCATTGATAGTTAGAACGATTACGTAAATTAGATACATATTATGGAAAATGAGAAATTTACCCTGAGTATAACCGAGTCAGCATCTGAATTTGAAAACCTCGAAAAGATGACAGTGAAGGAACTCACCGAGTCTATTAATAAAGAGGATGCCAAAGTGCATTTGGCAGTTAAGGAATCACTTCCGCAAATCACCCGGCTTATTGAACTGACTCTGTCAAGGATGCGAAAAGGAGGCAGAATCTTTTACCTTGGTGCAGGTACAAGTGGCAGATTAGGGGTGTTGGATGCCTCGGAATTGCCACCCACTTTTGGTGTGCCCGATACTATGGTAATCGGACTGATAGCGGGTGGCGACATAGCATTGCGTAAGGCAGTGGAATCAGCAGAAGATGATCCGGAGATGGCCTGGAAAGAAATACAACAAAGAGAAGTAAGCCCGCTTGATACCGTTATCGGCATTGCCGCTTCTGGTTCAACACCTTATGTGGTTGGTGGCATCAAAAGAGCAAGAGAAAACGGATTGTTGACCGGTTGCATAACCTGTAATCCAGGTTCTCAGGTAGCACAGGCCGCAGAATATCCCATAGAGGTGATCGTAGGTCCTGAATTTATAACCGGAAGCACCCGCCTCAAGGCAGGCACAGCACAGAAAATGGTGTTGAATATGATCACTACTACCCTTATGATCAAGATGGGAAGGGTAAAAGGAAACAAAATGGTGAATATGCAACTGACCAATCAAAAACTTGTAAAAAGAGGAACGCGGATGATTATGGAAGAAACAGGTTTAGATGAAAAAAGTGCACAGGAGAATCTTTTGAAATTTGGTTCTGTGAAAAAAGCACTTGAAGCAATAAAATTTAATACTAAACAATAAATCCGAAGAAAGAAGATTTGAAAAATTTCTTCTAAAGATAATTATCATGAGGATATGTTACCTTAACTTTTTTATTCGTGAGAATTCATATACATTTATATCAATTCTGTAAGCATAAAATGAACTCCATATTTCAAACCATTAAAGAATCCAAAAAGTATAATTCAACAAAAACCTAATCAATATGAAAAAGTTTTTTACGGCGTTAGTATTTATTTTGCTAACGGTTTCTATTACAAATGCCCAGCAAAGGCAGATCACCGGAACGGTAACCGATGCCGCCGATGGTACACCTTTGATAGGTGTTACTGTTCTTGTGAAAGGAACCACACAGGGAACCACCACCGATGTTGATGGAAATTATTCCCTGCAGGTTTCAGAAGGAGATGTATTGGTCTTTCGTTTTATCGGAATGGTATCACAGGAGGTAGTTGTGCAGGATCAGGAAGAAATTAATGTGCAACTCGATGCCAATGTAGCCATTCTCGATCAGGTAGTGGTTACAGCTTTAGGTATCAAGCGCGAGGAAAGGCAATTGACCTACAACGTGCAAAGCGTGGAATCAGAAGAGATCATCTCGAGCCGCCAGGAGAACCTGGTTAATGCCCTTCAGGGTCGTGTATCGGGTGTGCAGGTTACCTCAACAGGTGGCGCTCCCGGAGCGGCCAGCGAGATCATTCTCAGGGGTGCTACTTCGGTGGATGGCGATAACCAACCCTTATTTGTGATCGACGGAGTACCCATTTCCAATTCGAGTATCCGGGGTACCACCAACCGTGCTGCCGATATCAACCCCAACGATATTGAAAATATCTCCATCCTGAAAGGGGCAGCAGCAGCGGCACTATACGGTATTGATGCCGCCAACGGGGCCGTGATCATTACTACCAAAAGAGGAGTGGAAGGAGCCGTTACCGTTGGACTGAATAGTTCTGCCACGGTGTCGCAGGTAGGTAAACTGCATGAAGTACAGAATATGTTTACAACCGGCGCTGCAGGGTTATACAACCCCAGAACCTTCTCACACTGGGGACCGCTTTTTCGAAGAAGCGACGGAGTTTACAACAATCTCGATAATTTTTTCCGCACTGGTGTATCATCAAAATTTGATGCCAATGTAAGTGGAGGAAGTGAAAATCTCACTTATTACCTTGCAATGTCAAACCTTGATGACCAGGGTGTTGTGCCCAATACAAATTACGGCAGAAGGTCTGCTATGCTTACAGGATCGGCTAATATCACCGATCGTTTGTCAGTTAGTACCAATGCCAATATAATAAAAACAAGCAATGTATATGGTATTGTAGATGCATCCGGAGGATGGATGGCCAATGTTTATCGATGGCCCAGATGGGATGATATGGAAAATGTTTATAACCCCGATGGCAGCGAACGAAATGTTTGGATACCCGTTAGCGGAAACCTGGCAGATGTGCCTGACAACCCTCTTTGGGTTGCCAATCACAATGTCAGAGAAGATATCGTAGACCGTACGCTGGCATCAGTAACGGTTAATTATAATATTACTGATTGGTTATCATTAGATTATGTTGCTGGCCGCGATTTTTTTATGCAGGATTATAAAGCTGTGAGAGAATGGGGCTCTACCGGTAATGCATACGAAGGAGCCATCAACGAATTCAAACGTAAAAGTGAGAAAATCACATCCACTGCTATTCTTACCTTCGACAGAAATATTACGGATGATATCAGTATAAAAGCATTGGTGGGTAATAATATACAGGTTGATGAAGCACAAAACACTTTTGTAGAAGGTGAGCGTTTCAGAAACCCAACGCTCCATTCTATTAACAACCTTCAGGAGATCAGAAACTCCCAATCTACTTCCAGAAGGAGGATTGTTGGCTTATTTGGTGATTTCACCCTTGATTATCAGCGGTTTTTAGTTTTGGGTGTTTCCGCAAGAAATGACTGGTCTTCAACACTACCTCTGGAAAATCGTTCTTTCTTTTACCCCTCCTACAGTTTTGCTTTTATCCCTTCCGAATTTTTTGAAGACGGTCTGTCAGATATTCTTTCATTTGCCAAATTAAGAGCTAGTTATGCACAGGTAGGTAAAGATGCACCTCCACACCGGCTCGCTCAAACACTTTCGCAGTTTTTTGGTATCAATAGTGGATGGAGAAATGATCCTTTTGCCGGTAATCCTATTTTGAAACCTGAAATTACCACAGAATTCGAGTTAGGTGCAGATTTCAGATTGTTCAACGGTTTGTTTAATGTCGATTTTACTTATTATGAAAGAAGTTCTGATGATCAGATCATTCAACCTCGTGTAACACCCGTAACGGGTGCCATTTTGCAAACTGTTAACTCTGGTTCTGTTGAAAACAAAGGGATGGAGTTGCTTTTGGTTAGTAACATTATCAGAAATGATGACATGCACTGGAGTGTATCTGCAAATATGTTTGGGAATCGCTCAAGACTTACCAAACTCTTTGGCGATCTGGTAGAATTTCCGGTTACTTACGGGCAGGTTTCTTCACAGGCTATTGCCAGTTCCTGGCTGGGCGAGCCATTGTTTGGTATTGTAGGTACAGATTATGCACGTACTGATGATGGTACTTTGATAATTGATGAAGATGGATATCCGGTACTGGATTCTGAAAAAAGATATATTGGAAACCGGGAACCGGATCTATATTATGGTTTAACCAATAACTTCCGGTATAAGAATATAGAATTCTCTTTTCTGGTTGATGGCACCTATGGAGCTGATATTATGAATGCTACCAGTCAGTTTCTGATCTCAAGCGGAAACCATTCCATGTTAGAGGAGTATCGTAATCAGGAATTTGTTTACGATGGTGTGGTAGAAACCTCAGAGGGCAATTATGTTCCCAATGAAACACCTATTGTACTCGATCGTGATTTTTTTAATAATTATTATATACTTGCCGGAACAAATTTTGTTGAAGAAGTTTACTGGGTTCGTTTACGAAATATTAACCTGGTGTATCATTTACCGGAAAATTTCCTCACCAATCTAAGAATAAAAGAAGCATCAGTAAACCTTAATTTCCAGAATCTTTTTCTGTGGAGCAACTACTCTGGTGGCGACCCTGAAGTAAATAATGCAGGACCCGGTGGAGGTGCCAGTGGCGCTGGTACAATGGGGGTAGATTATTTTCAGGTACCTAACCGGCAGTCTGTTACTATGGGCTTGAATCTGAGATTTTAATACACAACCCCGGTTTTATTTTATAAACTCAAAAAAAAACAACAAATATGAAACGATTCGTAATATTATTTTTAGCTATTTTTGTTTTCTGGGGATGCGAAGATTTTCTCGATGTAAATCAATCCCTTGATAACGATGAAATTACTACCCCTAATTATATGTTGCCCGCTGTATTGGGCAATATGGCATATACACATTACGAGCAGGGTGAAATTACATCATATATTACTCAGTATGTAACTACCGAATTTGGAGATAATGCAGTAAAAGACCGCTGGGATTATCGCAATGTTTTTCGATTGGGCATTTGGCGTAAAAATTACTTTGATGTTGCAGGAAATGCCAATAAAATGATTGAATTTGCCGAAGAAGAGGAATCAAACAACTACGTGGGAGTTGGAAAAGTGATGATGGCGTTTTCATTTCTCACAGCAACCGATATGTTTGGCGATATGCCCATTTATGATGCATTTTCAGGTATTTATAACCCTACTTATGATTCGCAGGATTTGGTATATGATGAAATAGAAAATTGGATTGATGAAGGAATAGAGGCACTTGAAAATACCGCTGAAACCGACAGAGCCATGACCTCTTCCGAAGACCATATTTATGCCGGAAATATAGATCACTGGATATCTTTTGCTTATGCATTGAAAGCCAGATTAAAAATCCATACAGCAAACTTTACAGGAGGATATGATGAAGTACTTAATCTTGTTGATCAGGCAAAACAAAACTGGAAAGAACCCTTATATGCTTTCCTGACAGATGCTGACAGCGACTGGTACCGGAATCCATGGGGACCTTCAAGAGCAAGAGCACAATGGGATATGGTGCAAAATGTATTGAATTCATCCATTCATACCGACTTTTTTATGAATGCCATGAATTTATCTGGTGATTATGATCCCCGTTTATACGAACTTACCACACCCGGTAGTAATGGTAACTACTTCTCTGTGCCAGCCAGCGAAGGAAGAGGTGCACTTGATTTAGATGACTTTGCTATCTTGTATGATGGATACTGGACACGTGACGATTCGCCCATCGTATTTATAACCACCGAAGAAATACATTTTATAGAAGCAGAAGCCGCTTATTACCTACCCGACATAAACAAAGCTTATCAGGCATATATAAACGGTATCAGTGCCAATTTTCAACGATTGGGTTTATCTGACGAACTGGATACTTACCTTGCCTCTCAGGCAGTACCTCAAACAGCAGAAGAATTGGAACTTTCTGACATTATGATGCAAAAATACATCGCACTATACCTTCAACCCGAAACATGGGTGGATATGCGCCGCTATCATTACAGCAATAATGCTTATCCTGCCCTGCGATATCCGGAAAATGCTCTTGATTTGTATGAAGGTGAGTGGATTAAGAGAATGCCTTACGATCCACAAACTGAATACATTTATAACCCCAATGAAATAGAAAGATTGGGTGCCAGAGAAGATGATTGGGTAATCACACCTTTTTGGTGGATTGAAAATTCAACTTTGTCAAATTAAAAAACAAATTATATTATGAAAAAAATATTTTTCCTTATCGTACCCGTTATCCTTTTGTTTTTCGCAGGATGCGAAAAAAATGATCCATTATCCGAGCAGGGAACCCTAACCGACAATGTTGTCCCTTTTAATCTACTGGCACAAATGCCTGATGCATCGGCAGGTGATACCCTCACGCTGAGAACTGTTTGCTGGGCTATTGATGACAATATTGATTCGGTAAATTTCACACATGAAGGTTTTAAACTCAGAAGTTTTGATATTTTAATGGAGATTACCTTTGAAGATTCTCTCCATGTGCTTTCAACCGAATTTACACAAGATACCATCTTTACGCCTACTACCATGATTGCCTCTTATCCTGAACAAGGACAATCACTCAACGATTTTTATCAAACCCAGGAAAACGCTTATGTAATAGAGCATGAATTTGTAGTGCCTGATTACTATGCTCTTACCAATGAAACCAATGAGGATTTGATTCTTGCGCTCAATGAAGATCTTTTTGATTTTGTTGTTGAGGAACTGATTCCGCAGTTTAACCGTTCCGTGATGAGAACAGTATTTCCGGATATCAATCCCTTTTCGCTTGATTACTTCGTTGTAGATGACAATGGTTTTTATACAGGCGAAATCACTGCAGAAGCCGAACAATACATCAGAGATAATTTTACAGCTGGCATTATGGCAGAATTTATCTCCGATGCTTCTGCCGAGGATGAAACACGAGTAACTGTGCAATCTACTGCAACACTTGATGTTGAAGGTTCTTCTTTTGCATCAGAAAGAACGTTCAAAATTATTTAACCATAATCCAGGTATAAAAAAAACTATATTAAACCATTAGTGAGTACTTTTTTAAGCAAAAAGATCATCGTTTTCAAAGGTTTTATCCCGTTCATTCAAAAAATATAAAAATATGAAAAATCTGTTTTTCTTAACCAAAATAGCACTCATCTTTGCACTGGTCGTGGTTTTTACCGGTTGCGAGGAAGAAGAAGTGCAAAAAGACTGGGGAGAGGTTACCACAGGCTTCTCTATTGATGAGCAAGATCAATTATTTGCTCCCGCAGAAGTGGTATTTATTAATCAAACCAAAAATGCAGAGGGTTATCATTGGGTGTTTCCTCAAGGACGCATTATACAGGATGATCAGATTACTACCGACAGTACCACTACCGAAATACAGCCCCAGGCTGTATATTATTCGCTGCCGGGAGAGTATGAAGCCATTCTTACTGTTACAGTAGATGGAGAAGAAACCGAAATAGTAAAAGAGTTTACAGTAAAAAAGCCGCAACCAAAAATTGTTTATCAACCAGAAGGGGGGATTGTGTTTGACGATACCATACAATTTAGTGCAGAGTATTTTATTTATCCTGATCTTCAGGATCAGGTAACTTACCAATGGGATCTGGGCAATGGCGAAACATCCACCGAACCAAACCCCTCCACTTCTTACAATCCTCCGGGAGAATATACCGTTTCGCTGGAGTTGTTTGATGGTGTGGAAACGCTCTATGCCACTCTTGACCTTACAATTCAGGCAGAGATTGCAAAAACATTGTTTTTCACAGATGCCATCAACCAGACACTGTACAAAAAAATGCTTTATCAGGGTACGGATCTGCCCCATGAAAATCTGAATGTAAATGTTGGATTGCATCCCCTGTCAGTAAGTGTTCACAAAGAAAGAATTGTGATCAATGTGTCCGGAGATAATATAAGATTTGCTCCCGAAGATACTCCGGCAGATGGTTACATCTTTACCACCAACCTGCAGGGTGCTAACCAATATACCATCACTGCAACCGGAAATGATCATGACTATCGCGATGATCCTTTTGCCGGTACAGTAGGACCAGATGGTACAGTATACTGGGTAGATCGTTTCCAGGGCGCACGCCGTGTAAACATAGCAGAGCAGGATGCAGAATACCCCGAACCTTACGTGTTTCATGAGGCGTCTGAAGGCACACCTCTGGCGCAGGCACTGGGTGTGGCTTCTGCTTTCGGATGGACAGATGGTGCCGTGAAAATTGTAAACGGCGAATTGTGGTATAGCAAGCATGGCACTGGCAAAGGATTGTACCGGTTCTCTACCGAAGGCGAATTTTTAAGCAAATTTGATAATCTTTTTGATCTGAAAATCAGATCTTTCGAAGTAGATACTGTTAATCAGAAGATTTATTTGTCTGTCAATAATACCGCCGGTGGTTACGATCCGGGTCTGTATGTTTGTGATATCGATGGATCCAATATTCAACTGATAGATCCACTGGAAGGTTATTCTACCCAGGGCGGTGAAGCAGAAAGAACTTACATTACCGATATTGTTGTTGATGCTGAGGGTGGGTACGTTTATTATCCTTTCCGCCATGATGAAGATATTAATGATACGGGTGATATTGTAGGAGATGGCAGTCTGTCAGGCATAAAACGTTGGAAAATTGATGGTAGTGAAGATCCCGAATTTTACGTAACAGGTGTAATCCCATACGGAATGGGCATCGACCATGTAAAAAGATAAGAACAAATGATTCCGGGTGCCGGTTTTTCCGGTACCCGGTTCTTTGATCATTTCACTAACACCACGCAATAAAAATCATTTTCTATTTTAAAAAAGATCATCATAATGCTAAAAAATCTACTTTTTTCAATTCTGCTTTTTTCCTTTCTTTCTCCGTTTGCTATTGCCCAGCCTGAGCGTGAAGTACGAGCTGTTTGGCTTACCAGTGTATACAATATTGATTGGCCACAAAGCAGTTCAGCATCTGCAGAAGACCAGCAAAACCAGTTAAGGCAGATGTTAGATGTTTTGAAAGAAACCAATATCAATACTATATTATTCCAGGTCCGTCCCAATGCCGACGCATTGTATCAATCTGCTTATGAACCCTGGTCGGAATGGATTACCGGCATTAGAGGTGGTGTTCCGTCATACGATCCGTTGGCTTTTGTAATTGAGGAATCACAGAAAAGAGGCATGGAAGTACATGCATGGTTGAATCCTTACCGCTTTGAGATCACAGCAGGTGAGTATAGTGGATTGCCGGGCGACTATTCTGAAACCCATCCCGAACTGATCATTACCCACAACGGAAGAACTTACTTTGACCCCGGGAACCCCGCCACTACCCAGCTCATCAAAAAGATCACAGCAGATATGGTTGAAAATTATGACCTCGACGGTGTTGTTTTTGATGATTATTTTTATCCTTCAGGATTATCAAACAGTGCCGACCAGGATACCTATGATACCTTTGCCACTGAAGATCTTGTACTTAGATATTACAGCAGTATGAATCGTGGTAATTTTCGCCGCGCTTCTGTAAACGATATGATCAAAGAAGTAAATGATACCATTAAAAGCATTAAACCTGATCTGATTTTTGGAGTTAGCCCTGCAGGTATCTATTCTACCCAGAGTTCTGCTGCTGCCAATTGGGGTACTACTTTACCTCAGGGCATTACGGGTGCCGATAATTATAACTCAATTTACTGTGATCCCCTGGCATGGCTCGATGATGGTTCTATTGATTACATTTCTCCTCAGCTATACTGGCAGATTGGTGGTCCGCAGGATTACCTGACGCTGGTTGAATGGTGGGGAAAAGAGGCTGAAAGAAAGGGTCGGCACTGCTATCCCAGCATCGGATCGTACCGATTGCCCTCCGATGCCAAAGAAGGACCCTCCTGGTTGGGTATCCCCCGTTTCTTAA
>CAZPVB010000065.1:4436-7220 GCA_964589855.1 uncultured Bacteroidales bacterium | reverse complement strand
TTGCCCTCCGATGCCAAAGAAGGACCCTCCTGGTTGGGTATCCCCCGTTTCTTAAACGAATTGAGAACCATTCTGCAAATACGTGATGGATACAGCACGGAAAAAAATGTATATACCCTTCAGGAGATTGAAAATCAGATTCTGGCAAACAGAGACAATGAAATCAATAATGTGTATGGCACAATTTTTTTCAGCACCAAAGACATTACCAGCCGTGTACCTACGTTGGCGCCATTTTTAGCAGAAGGGGTTTTTTCTGAGAAATCTATTTTTCCTGTTATCGACTGGATACCTGAAATACAACCGGGTGCTCCCCAGATTGCTGAGATCGGTGTTTTGGGTGAAGATCCTGATGCCGCAGTAATGAATATATCCAGTTCATCAAGAAATCGCTTTCTTCTGCTGGGATGGGATGATATGCCTACAAAGAATGACTGGGAAGGGGCAGATTTTATGCAAACAGTTTTCGGAAGAGATTTTTCTCCCTTTTACCCTGAAGGAAAGAATTTTTTTGCTGTGGCTGAATTGTTGCCCGATCGTAGTATTGGAAACATTTCAGGGATATTCTCTTATGACCCCCTGGAAACATCCCAGATCCTTACACCCGAAGAAAATCAAACGATTTGTGATCCTTTTACCATCTCATGGTCGTCTGTTGAAAATAGTGAAACATATGAAGTCTTGATCGCTAAACGTAAAGACAGCAAAAACTTTATCCATACTTTCGATGTAGATAATCAGTTGAGTTTTCAATTGCCTCCCGGTACACTCAAAGGACAGGAATATTACACTGTACGCGTAAAAGCAACCAAAGGTTCTATGGTATCGTATTCAGCACCATCTGCATTTTTTGCCGGATATCCTTTGGGTACAAACCTCAATACACCCGCTGATGGAAGTGAAAATGTAAGTCTGACTCCCACTCTGCAATGGAATTCAGTTTCAGGAATTTCTCACTACCATGTGCAGGTGGCTACCGATCCCTCCTTTGCACAAGAGTTTTTAGTGGTCGATCAGGAGGATATTTCGCTGAATTTTTTTACCACACCCGCTCTGGCTGGCAATACAGAGCACTATGCAAGGGTCAGGACGGTAGATGAATGTGGTTATTCTGAATGGTCGGAGGCACACTCCTTTGCTACAGAGCAGGGTACCAATGTCGGAGAATCAGGAGTGATCAGACTCCACGCTTATCCCAATCCTACGAAAACACAATTCTCCGTGCGTTACCCTGAAAATGTTCAGAGGCGCATTATCTCTATTTACGCCAATGATGGGCGCCTGGTAAAACATCTGGAACGTAACGATGATACAAGTATCGACAAAATAGATATATCTCCCTTTCCCGAAGGGCTTTATAGCGTTAGGGTTGAGACAGAACAAAAAGCTAACTATGTTTTCAAAATCCTGAAAACAACTCATTGAGGATTTAACTTTAGGCTGACATAGTTGTTATTCATTTATGATAGGTGTATTATGTTTATCCACATTGTTATTTGAACCTTACCATTAAATCCAATACAATATGAAGACACAAAAAAGGATCAGAATACTTCAAAACTCACAAAATTGTACTTTTTTGCAAAAAGGAATTTTAACGGGTATATCATTTTTGCTTTTTACTGTTGTAAATTATGCACAGCCTGCACCTGGCGGAGAACCCGATCTTTTGATTGAGAGCAATGGCAGAAGTTTTATCAATCCGGTTTGGTCGCCCGACGGGCAAACCATAGCTTTTTCATCAGATAACTACAACGGCATTTATCTGGTTGGCCGCAACGGGAAAAATATGGAGGCGTTAACCGACGATCAGGCAGTAGGGTTTGGTTTTCGCTGGTCACCCTCCGGAGATTTTATCCTGGGGCGGGCCGCCGAATTTGAAAACCGCAGACGGTACCATATGGTCAAAATTTATGATACACAAACGGGTGATGAAGAGATTCTGTTAGACAAAACCCGCGATTTGCAGGCTTTACCCCTCTGGACGCCGGATGGATCAAAAGTTGCCATGGTGCTGGATAATAAACTTGCCTTTAAAAACTCATTCAGACTTAAGACCCAAAAAACCGATCAACCCCAACAGGTTATTTATACCCTGAACGGCAAGCTACTAAATGCCAGTTTGATCGCTGCCAAAAATGTAGAGATATCCGCTTTTGAAGGGAGGAATATTTTCAATGTGGAAGTATCACCTGACGGCAAAAAAGTTGTTTTTCAGGTTCGGGGGAAAGGTCTTCATGTGATCAATGCCGATGGCACCGGACTAAAGCAGATCGGGTTTGGAGAAAGAGCATCCTGGATGCCTGATAACCGGTTTGTTATTGTTTCTGTAGTGGAAGACGACGGGCATGTTATTACAGGCGGCGAACTTTTTGCCGTTGATGTAAACGATGGAACCTATTATCCTCTGACTGCACATACCGATCTCACAGCACTTTCTCCGGATGTTTCCCCTGATGGAAAATTTGTTCTTTTCGAGAATCCCCGCGATGGCAATGTTTACATAATGGAATTGCAATAACAGTTTTGATCACCCTAAATCTTTTCACCATGAGAATCTTTACACAAAATAATATCCTTTCCCGACTTTTTATTTTTAAATGGTTCTTTCCCATTCTTTTTCTATGTGTCTCTCCCACTACAAATGCGCAGGAAGTAACAGGTTTGAGTGACTGGAATATTTACATAGACCAGGGGCATTCTCAAACCGAAAATATGGGACTTTATAATTATTCAGAGGCAGAAAAAGTACTGCGTGTTGGCTTGGCATTGCGCGATATGTTT
>CAZPVB010000065.1:0-4336 GCA_964589855.1 uncultured Bacteroidales bacterium | reverse complement strand
ATTACAGCATACACAGTGATGCCGGACCACCAAGTGTTAACAGCACACTTATGCTCTATGGCGGGTGGAAAAGTGATGGTGAATTGGTGGAGAAGACGCCTGAAGGTGGGGGTGCCATGGGTGATCTGCTTGATGTTGATCTTACAGATGCCATGCGCATCGACCGCAGGGGTAATTTTGCCGATCGTGTTTTTTATCAGGGCGATGTATTTCATCACGAATACCAATGGCCCTATCTGCACGTAAACCGTGAAACCACCATGGCATCATTTCTTAGTGAAGGAGGTTTCCACACCAACCCCGAACAGCAAATGCGCAACATGAATGCCGAATGGAAAGAGCTGGAGGCACTCTCTGCTTTCCGGTCATTCCTCGAATGGCACAAATTGGAAAGACCCGAAACGGCTATTGTGGCAGGCTACATCACCGACATCGAGTCTGGATTGAAACTCAACAATGCTACTGTTACCATTGGCGATAAAACATACACTACTGATAGTTATGAGTCGCTTTTTAATCAGTATTCAACCAATCCCGACCAGTTACGCAACGGGTTTTATTACCTCGATAGTCTTACACCCAACAGTACGGTAACAGTTCAGTTCTCTAAAGAAAATTACCAAAGTCAGGATGTAGAGATTACACTCAATTCTGATCCTGCTGCTTCCACTGGCGACATTCTTAATTTTCTGGATGTTGAAATGCTGTCGCTCGAACCACCTGTAGTGGAGGATGTACAACCCACAGAAGAGTTTGAGGCATTGATTCCTGGTACTCCAATATTGGTTACTTTCAACCGTAAGATGGATCTTCAGTCGCTTGAAGAGGGAACTTCCATTGAACCCGAAGCATATTTCACTCTTGAAATGGCAGACGACTACACTTTACAGATCAATACCGATTCACTTTCTTACCTTGAGAATTATTCTGTCACATTTGATGGAGACATAGTAACCAACACACTTACCGGACAATTTCTGGACGGCGATGACGACGGAGAGGAGGGAGGCAATTATACCTTCTCCTTTACTATGTCTGATGAAGATACCGATCCACCACTTCTGCTCGATTACTCACCTTCCGATGAAAGTACACCTGTTGGTTTAAGGCCTGTTTTAAGGTTTGTTTACGATGAGATAATCATAGAGGAAAGCATTACTGAAAATCCCATTACATTACGTCCCAAAGGAAGTGATATATCTGTTGAAGGAACCGTGCATCATGCCATCATCAACGAAGCAAGTGTATTGCATTTCTTCCCGGCTGAAGACCTCGATCCGATGGTAGTTTATGAAGCAACAGTATCTTCCGGATTATCAGATATGTTTAACAACGAAACAGAAGAATTCTCATTCGAATTCTATACCATTAACAGACCCGTTTCCACAGAGGAGGTGATCGATGATTTTGAGAATGGTATCAGCGAATGGTGGAGCCCCGGACAGGCCGGGCAAACTGTAGGATATATCCCGGAGCTCACCTCCAGTTCTTTCAACTCGGAGTTTATCAATCATTCCGTTGGAAGCACCGGAAGTATGCAACTGAACTATGGGTGGGATCCTGATTTCTCCGGAACACCCTATATCAGGCAACATTTGCCACCCACTGCACCCCAGAATAACAACCGTTTCAATATTGACGATGTATTACAGGTTTATGTATTTGGTGATGGCTCAGGTAATGAGTTCAGAATGGTGATACGTGATGGATTGAATCAGCTGGAAACAACCAACTGGATGGCTGTTGACTGGGTAGGATGGAGACTGGTTTCATGGGATTTATCCAACGACCCCACGGTTGCATGGTTTGGAGGCGATGGTGTACTGGATGGTGCCAACTTCTATTTCGATGGTTTCCACTTGCGAAAAGCAGAGGGTTCAAAAAATCAGGGAAGCATTTATTTTGATCATCTGCATTTTGTACAGAAGCAACCAGCTGAATATCCCACTACTTTTTATGAAGATTTTCAGGATTATGAAGATTTCACCACCCAAATTTTCCCCTGGATTACTGTAGATGTGGATGGTGAAGTTACCTATAATCCTTCAGGTTTTACTTTTCCGGGTGCCGGAGAGGCCTATGCATGGAAAGTAATGAACCCTGCATTCACTGACCCACCCATATCAGAAGAGCATCCGCCGGTGGAAGGTGACAAGTACCTTATTGCTATGATGTCGCAAAAAACCGGAGAAAATAAGTGGCTGATATCACCCCAGATAAGGATCACAAAATTTGCCAACCTCTCTTTTTGGGCCAAATCCATTCAGGTTGAACCCTTCGGACCCGAAAGAATGAAGGTATACATTTTACAGGATGATGAAACCGAATTTGAGTTTAGTCCTGAAAATTTCACTCAGATATCGGAAGGCGATTTTACAGAGGTGCCCGACGAATGGACAGAATATTCCTACTTTTTGGGAGAAGAGTATGAAGATGAGGTCGTAAGATTTGCCATTCAATATGTTTCAGAGGATGATTATATGTTGATGTTGGACCGTTTTGAGGTGGCAGAACCTGAAATATATGCACTTACCTTGCAATCAGAACCTGAAGATGGTGGTGCACTGACCGGTGATGGTGAATATCCTGCCCTATACAATGTGCCTCTTTCCGCTTCATCCAATACGGGTTATGAATTTGCCCACTGGGCAGATGCTGAAGACCAGGTTTTGAGTACAGAATCTGATTTTACTTTTATTATGCCCGATTCAAGTGTTACCCTTAAAGGTGTTTTTACTTTGATTGATTATGAGTTGGAAGTGAACATTACTCCCGAAGATGGCGGAATTGTTGATGGTACAGGAATCTACCATTTTAGCGATAGTGTTGTTCTAGAAGCCATTCCTGCCGAGGGTTACCGTTTTGTAAACTATACCGATCGAAATGGGGATGTTTTGAGTACAGAACCTTTATATACTTATACCATGCCTGCCAGTGATGTTCAGCTCAATGTTTTGTTTGAACCTGAAACAGGCTACGAAACAATCAGTAAAAATGTGAGTGTTTTCCCTAATCCTGCGCAAAACCGGTTGTTTGTTCAATCTTCAGGGAATATTATTTCTGTCACACTAAAGGATATCACAGGCAAAGAATTAACAACAAAAAAAGTAAATACCCAATCTATTGAATTGGATGTAAAAAATCTTGCCAATGGTTTTTATTTACTGGAAATAACAGAAAAGAATAACAAATATATGCACAAGATTCAAATTGTTCGCTGATGAATAATTTTATTTATGTGTATGATTCTGTTTATTTTAAGAATCATACAGAAGTAAAGTTCACAAATAAAATCAAACCATTATTTACAAACTAAAATTAATTATGATGAAAACAAAAATTACAAGATTTTTTTTAACTGTATTGTTTTTGCTTCCCGGACTAGGGGCAGAAATATTTGCACAGGACAAAGAAAATGAGAACCCTAATTTCAATTACATTGATGATTTTGAAGATGGAATTGATGACTGGTTTTCTTCTCCTACCTCAAGTGGAAGTACAAATGGTGTAATCGTCGATCCTGAAATTAGCTATGTAGCATTAGATTCAGTCACTGTAGTGGAAGAAATTGGTAGTACCAAATCCATGAAACTGGCATTCCAATGGGACAATACTGTTGATTATGAAGGTTTGGGAACCCATTTTGCCCGCCAGGTGCTTAACCCCAATGAGGCTGATGTACCCGAAAGACATTTTCAACCTGGGCAGGCACTTGAATTTTACATGTATGGTGATGGTTCCGGAAACCGCTTCAGAGTGATGGCGCGTGACGGAGGTCCAACACTCGAAGGATCTGACTGGATGGTAATAGACTGGACGGGTTGGAAAAGAATTCTTTGGGATTATAACAAGGAAGAAAATGTTTTTGGATGGGTGAATGGTAACGGCGTAATGGAAGGTGACGATTTCTATTTCGATGGTTTCCACCTTACCAAACCTGAAGATGGCTCCGGAGAATTTGTAGAAGTATACTTTGATGGTCTCAGAATCGTAGACCCTTTCAGTGTAGATTTCAGCATTACCGATGCAGATGGTACCGAACAAATTTCTATCGATGGTGAAAATTATGAAGCAGGAATAACCACTTTTGATCTTTTCCCCGGTGAATATGAATTCTTTGTCAGAAAAGATGGTTTTTTGACCTACAATGGTACTTTTGAAGTAGATGATGAAAATGTGGTTGTAGATGTAACCCTTGATGCTGGTGATGATCCCGAGTACGAAGTTACTTTCACCGTAATGGATGAAGAAGGAGACCTGATCAACGATGCCACCGTTACGATTGAAGGCACTGAATACGCTGAAGGCGAATACACATTCAACTTCACACCCGGTT
>CAZPVB010000064.1:0-18931 GCA_964589855.1 uncultured Bacteroidales bacterium | reverse complement strand
TCTTCGCTCAAATCATCAATTGAGTTATCATATGGAACTCCAACGCTGATATCCGCAATGTTGGGATTATCCCCGATGCTTAGTTGAAAAAAAAAATCAGGGTAAACCTGCTGAAGATCGCCAGGGAGGGAAAACGAAGGGAAATTATCTGTAAACAATCGGGCAATATAAAGACCTGCTTGTGCATCTTCATGACTAACTGATAAATTCAGTGGGCGGTATGCCCCCCCTGCCGAAAGGGGGAAAATAATCTCATTTTCCCCGGTATTGTTGATCTGAAAACCCAAACCAGTTTCAATAAAATTCTGATCGTCATAACCTGTGAGCATGGCGTCATGGGCAAGAACTATCAGACCTTCATTGCCCGAACCCAAAACACTTCCGTTGCTGAGATGCAAAAGAGAGGTGATATGGATATGTCCTGTCAGTAAAAAATTGTTGAATATCTCCAGTTCATCTATGCTAAGCGGCACTGAAATATTCATACCCTGGTCTTCACTTTCTTCATTGAGGATGGTTAGTTTTTTGATGTCATCCATAGTTCCGGCAAAACCTTCTTCAATAATCAGATCACCCTGGATGAGTACTTCATTTTCCTGAAATGTCACCAGTCCATCGGCCTGTTGGTCAATTCGAAACTCGCCTGTAATGGTGAAAACATTGTCGGGAGAACCCACAAAATTGAATTCTCCTCCGGTGTTGGATGCATTGATGAGTATATTGTGTAAAGAAGTTACTACAGGCGCATTGTTACCATCGTGAATAAGAAACTGTGTTCCGGGACCGGAACCATTTACTATGCCCACCTGGGTTCCTGCCAGCACAAGTGTACCAGAAAAATCATAGTTGCCCATGCCGCCAATGGTAACGCTGTTTCCAGCATAAATGGTTATTCCATTGTCTTCCAGCATGGCTGTTTCGTCCATTTTAAAGGCCATTTCATTATCGGCTGAAATAATGGCATTATCTCCAAAGGAAAACCTTCCGGAAGGTTTCTCAAAGGTCATGTTGAATGAGCGAAGTACGTTGCCTGCTGTGATCACCTCCTGATCACCATCTCCATTGAAAACAAAGTTGTATTCAACATTATTCCGCGCTTCAGGAAAATTAACAGTACCAGAAAGGATTAGGTTTCCGCGGATGAGTACGTCACCACCTCCGTTATCAAAAACCGGATTGACACCAAAGATCTGAAGATTGTAATAATCGTGATAAGGGATGAGTTTGCTACCTGAGAAAGTAAAAGAAACTGTTGATCCATCTTCAAATTCGCCAAATTCGGGATATGAATCAGATAAGATAGCCAAACTACCTCTTCTTTTCAAATCTACTTTAGCATCGAGTTGGGCGAAAGGGGCCAGGGATAGCTCCACATTATTTATACTGTCTCCTACAATCACACGCGAATCCTCACCATCGATGGTAAGATTGCTCTGAAGGGTAGCAGCGTGATAAAGATGGAAATAGGAACTGTCGGTGCTGAAGTTCTCCGGATTATCACCCGTACCGTCCGGGTTTGTGCTCCACGAGGTAAGCAGTGTTATGTCCTCTCCGTCTGCATTGTAATAATGAAACTGTTGTCCGTGAAGAGATATGTTTGCTCCCAAAAATATGAACAGCAAAAGCAAGTTCGTGGTAAAACGGTTCATCATGTTTATCATTTTATTGTTTTTTATTTGGAATGTATTTTTTGAAAGTCAAAATGTCTGGTAAGTTTTCCGTGATCAAGTCAGGTGAACCGAGCCATGACAAAGTTTTTGACACACACGCGGATGATTATACTTTGGCAACACAGAAAAAATTACAAACCCGGTTTTTTGGCGAGCTCACCCGTAAGAAAAGAACGGGGCAGGCATCTGACCTATTTAATCAAATTATAAACAAGTGAAAAAACAGTTTTTTCCCATTGCATTGGTTTATCCTGCCTATCCTCCATATTGATTTGCAGATAAACGGCACAAAACAAAAATAGCAATATAATCTTTTGGATGGTCAAAAAATTGGTTTTCTGCTCCAAATCCAAAAACTAACAAGGGTTGATAACCTTTGTCCTTACCACCGGGAAAAAGGTTTTTTCATGAGCATAGCGTTGTAATATCGTGGGTCTCCTGTTACTTCCCTGCCAAGCCAAGCGGGTTTTTCAAAAGACTGATCAGGATATTCGAGTTCTATTTCGGCCATTACCAATCCTTTGTTTTCTCCCTCAAATACATCTACTTCAAAAGTAAGCGAATTGTTTTCAACAAGGTAACGTGTTTTTTCTATTCTTCCTGGCAAACAAATATTCAGCAGTTTTTCGGCTTCCTCCCTTCTGATCGCTTTTTCCCATTCAAAACGTGTGGTACCAGAAGAATCGGAGGCACCTTTAATGGTAAGAAAACCCCGATCGTCGCGCAATCTTACCCGAACCGTGCGGGCGTGATCATCGCAAATATACCCCTGGGTAATGTAAGAATGCTTGCAGGCAAACGGAATAAAATCCATGCTTAGGATTAAAAATTTGCGTTCTGTTTCTGTATATTCAGAAGATGTTGATTTATTTGTCATCATTTTTTTAGTCTGTTTTAGTATTTGCAAATATACGGCAATTGCCACCCTGAGTATTACTTATCGAATATTTTTCATCTATTTCCCGAAAAAAAATTAAGTTTGCCATTTAAAAACCAATCATGAGACCAGTATAAAAAGGTTATTGTCCACTAATTTTACGAATGATCACGAATTTAATAATCTGATATTCAGATTTACACCAAAGTAAAAAAAGATCACAAACGTTTCAAAACAAGTTTTCAGACCCTAATCAATCATCAATGGCGAAAAAATCAAGAAAAAACCAGCAAGGAAAAATCAGTCCGGGGAAATATTTTCAAACCCGTGTCCGGCAACTACCCATATTTGAATGTCTGGTGATAAGAGATTGGGAAACTTCCCGAAATCCCCTGGTAATGGTCAGCCGCAGACATGCCAGTGGAAAAATTTCATTTGCTTTTTATTTGGTGGATCTCTATTGTATGGGTGTTGTTTTTACCGATTATGGGTTCAATATGCCCATAGAGGAATACGAAAAATCGAAGGAAATAATTTTTCAAACGGAAAATGATTTTCAATTTAAAAAAGTAAATTATACCCTGGCACATAATATCATTTATGCGGGTGTGGAATATGCTGCTGAATTCGGAATTAACCCACACAAGGATTTTGCTGTCACTAAGTTTATGCTCAAAGAAGATGATGATAGTGTTAAACTTATTGATATTGAGTGTGGTAAAGATGGGAAACCGCTTTTTATATCCCAAATTATTGCCGATATACCAAAGTTTGGAAATCAACAGACTATCATTGATAAACTGGAAAAAACAGTAGGAAAAGATGGATATATTTATATTCAGAACATAGAAAACCTTGAGGATTTTAACGGTGCGCAAGAAGTGTTCCTTGATAAAGATTTAGAAGAAGATAAAAGATTCTTTCAAAAACATTATCCATTAAAACCAGATATGCCTGAAGAAGACCTGTTGGAAATAATGAATACTACTGGCAAATTAGCATATGCGATAGCAGATTATGATATTTTAGACGATTATTATGATTTGGTTTTTGATGTGGATATTGATAATATTTTGTTTGATACCCTACCGGGCGAATTGTTGAAAGAACCCACAGAAAGTGCTGATATTCATCAAAAGGCAAATGAACTGATTGATTGGATCTCTTCCAGAATAAATAAAAAACCGAGAGGTATCCGGAAAAAACTCAAAGAACTCGAACATCTGATTCCCGGTAGTCCTTTGATCAATTTTTTTGAGATTGTGTTCAATGAATTGCATAATAAAGATAAAAATAAATTGCAGGAAGTAATTTTTACTGCAAGGAGAGAACATCCGGATAGTGCTCTCATAAAACTTATGGAAAAAAAGCATATTTTTTTGGCAAAAGAAAAGCAATCTTACAGGAGAAGCGATCGGTTTAAAATGAGCAACTTTTTTGCCGGACGCTCATCATTGCATTTTATTGAACTTACCACCTGGTTAAACCTTTTGATGATAGCAATTATTGAATCTGATGACAATATCGAAGAAAAACTGGCCTTTATAAAGTATATTGAAGATTGGAAGAATAAAGTAGTATACCAACCAGAGTTTTTGTTACCGGAAAGGTTGATAATGATAAGCTGTACCATGAATGATCTGAATGATATACTCGGATAGAAGGACATAAAGGTGGTAGTCTGCAAGTTTCAAATAGTAAGAGACTTATTCAGTACACACCATCTGAAAACATTAACAAATCGAAAAAGAAAATGGAACAGGGCAATATTAAAGAGAAAATTATCAGCGAAATCGAGAAGACCAAACGGTTGATTGAAGAGTATAAGGAGCTTACGAGACCAGTAGCACCCGATGTGTCCGTTGGCAGAATATCAAGGATGGATGCCATCAACAACAAAAGCGTAACAGAGGCATCACTCAGACAGGCTGAAAGTAAGTTGCAGGGACTGCAGCGGGTTTTGTCGATGTATGGAACTGAGGATTTTGGTAAATGTATGCGTTGCAAAGCAGAAATTCCTCTGGGAAGAATCCTTTTTCGTCCTGAAAGCATGTATTGTGTGAACTGTGCCCGTTAGAGCCAGAAGGAGTATACAACCTGTTCTGGTTCTTTTACCTGTTTGCCATAAATCAGAGTTGTTTTTTCTAACCAAATGAAATTCAGTGAATAAACTACGAAGGAGAAATGGAGATTTATAATTCCGCCTGATGCCGATCATGATCACATTGCAAAACCTGAAAGTACAGGGTTTGCAGAATTTTTACTTACACTTTCAAATCTAATTCATGTGTCCACTCTGAAAAGTAAATTATCCACAGATTACACAGATTACACAGATTTACACAGATTCTAAATTCTGATAATCAATGTGTTTAAAAAAAGAAAATGAACACAGATTTGCCGAAAACAAGTTTTCGGAGTGGACTCATTCATTGAAACAGTGATTTAAAAACCAGGAAAACAATTCATTGTACACCGGAAAACATTAAATTTCTTAATCATCAATACCATTTGTAAACTTTCATCCCCATGAAAAAGGTAAGCATCCCAAAGGTGAGAAGGATTATGATTCCATCGAGGGTTTGCAGAAAACCTGCACCTTCATTGATAATACTTCTGGTGTGATCGGTAAACCGGGTAAGTGGAAGGTACTTGATGATGTTGATCGCCCAGTCGGGAAAATTTTGATAACTGAAAAAGATACCCGACAAAACCATCATGGGTGTGGTGATAAAAGAGATAAGGCCATTGCCCACCTGCATGTTGGCAGTGCGCGATGAGAGGAGAATGGACAAACCAAAAAAGGCAATGTTGCCACTGAGCAGCAATAGGATAAGTGCCGGCAGGCTGCCTTGTATTTTTACATCGAAAAAATAATAGGCAAAAGTAAGCAGCACCAAACTGTCGAAAATGGTGATCATCAGTCGTGAAGCCCAGAGCGATATAAGGAAGTGTGATTTACGCATGGGTGTGGCAACCATGCGGCGCATGAGTTTTTTGGAGCGTTTTTCGATCAAAGAATAGCAAACACCCCACATGACTGACATCATGATGCCCAGGGTAAGCAGGCCGGGGATGAAAAAATCAATGTACCGTGTGCCCACAGCATCCAAAGGGGCAAAGCTACCGCTTCTTCGCCCAAGATCTCCTGTTTCAAAAAAATCAGACAATTGCATTTGTATGAGTTCGCCTTCAGGATTGACAGGGTCATAGTGATATACCAATCCGTTTTCATTTTCCGTAATGATGGCATTGATAATTCCTCGTTTGAGAAGAATTTCTGCTTCATCCCAACTGGTAATGTGGAATTGATAGCGCGTGATGCCGGTTTCATTTTGAAATCTTTTCTCAATAACTGTGTCCTGGGGTACACTTGCCTCAAAAAGGATTTTTGTTGCTTTTCCGTCTTCCGTGAGGGTGGGTGAAACCACTGCAACCCCATGCAGTATCTCCTGATCACCCGAAAATGCCAGTCCCAGACCAACTGCCATCAGTATAGGAAATCCAAAAGACCAGAACACAGCGCCGGGTTCGCGGAAAAATTCTTTGATCTGACTAACTGTGAGCAGGAAAATGGGATGGTTCATTCGTTTTTCTGTTAGGTGTTTAAATGCCTTCCTGTAAGGGAAATAAAAAGATCATCGAGGGTGGGTTTGCGGCTGATGAGCTTCTGAATACCCACTTTTTGTTCTTCAACCTGTTTGAGGAGAACAGGCAATGTTTTTGTAATCTGAGATACATCAAGGGTAAAATGGTTCTGGTGATTACTTTGTTTTACCTGCAGCACTCCGGGCAACCTTTCGAGTGGTATATCCGGGGGGCGGTCGAAACCCACTTCAATGATTTCATTGAAAGCACATTGTGCCAAAAGTTCTTCCAGGGTTCCCTGGGCCAGTATTTTCCCCTTATCAGCAATGATAATCCTGTCACACAGATATTCCGCTTCTTCCATGTAATGTGTAGTCAGAATCAGTGATGTGTTTTTTTCATTTTTGAGTTTCATCAGTATCTCCCATATATCATGACGGGCATTGGGATCGAGGCCAGTAGTGGGTTCATCGAGCAGCAATAATTCCGGTTTGTTGAGCAATGCTATGCCCAGTGCCAGTCTTTGTCGTTGCCCACCCGAAAGATTTTTGGTAAAGGCATTTTTCTTTTCTTCCAGTTCAATGGTTTTCATGATCTCCAATGCCCTGTTTTTTCCAAGTTGATAGAATGAGGCAAAAAGTTTCAGGGTTTCATAAACAGTCAGTTTTTCAATAAACCAGGTTTCCTGCAATGATATGCCCAGCAAACGGTTGATCTTGTTGCTGTTCCCCTTCCATTTCATCCCTTTGATCAGAATCTCTCCCTCATCGGGTTTTTGTATTCCTTCAATCATTTCTACCAAAGTGGTTTTTCCGGCACCATTAGGTCCCAAAATGGCAACAAATTCACCTTGATAAATGGTAAGGCTGATGCCCTGAACGGCTCGTACCGTCCGAAACGATTTTTTCACATTATCTATACTAACAATGGGTTGTTGCATGGTTTTTTCACAAAATAAAAAGCAAAGATATTAACAAGTGCAATACCTATTTGTTGTTTTGCGTATTTTCTGCATTCTGACAGGTAATTTTTTCCGAAACATTGCCGGATGAAAGATTGAGGCAAAAATCTACGATAGATACATATCTCTGTTTACAATGAAAAAAGAAAATAATTGGTGCCATTTTGCAGAAAACTCATATTTTTGCCGCGAATTGCAAGTATTGCAATTGTTTAGAAAATTGTATCTTTTATTTCTGTACCTCTGAAAAAAAACAAAAAATGGAAACTTTTACAGATCAAATGGCCAATGCACATATACTAAATCAGTTTTGGCTTACTTTCCTGCTTGTGATAAGCATGGTTTTGGTGTCGCGTACATTTGTGGCGGGCACAAGGTATTCCCCTATTCTGATCATTGTTGTTTTTGGTCTGATCATGGGATATGTGCTGGTAAATACCGGCATGGGCACACCTGGTTTGACAGAATTTCCCATCATCGATTTTACCAGTAAAGTTACCATTACCGCATTGATTGCTTCCTTTTTTGTTGGTGGACAAGAGATTAAAAAGATCATCAGTAAAAAAGAGATTGACAAAACCGATATTCTCATACAATCGAAAGAGGAAATTTTCCTGGGCACTAAGTTTACACAATTCATGTTTCTGATCCGTGCTTTTTTTGTGCTTATAGGCATAGAATCGATCAAGCGTGTAATTGTCGGACATACCAACAACGAACCGTTGGACAATTTTTATCCTCTGCTGGGTTATCTGGGAGTTGTAGGATCGATCATACTGATCGACTATCGTGCAAAACTCACCAATAAGGCGGTTTATATCCGCAAAGGGATTGCCGAAACCGGAATGATTTTGCTGATTCTGGTGGCATCATGGCATATTGCCCAATGGATTCGTCCACATATAGCACTACCTGAGATTTTCTTTGCCATGATCTTGTCTGTTTCTTTGGGGATGATTTTTTCTGAGTGGAAATTTGGACCCACCATCAGAGCTTTGCTCTTTGCTGGTATACCTGTAGTGCTTGCTGCCAATTTTATGGTAGGAGGGAGTCGCATTGCAGATGCTTTTGGACTTACAGGAATGACTTCGGTGCTCACCTTTGGTTTTTTCGGGCAATTGTTATGGATGTTTGGAGGGTTAACCATCCTGATCTTATTGGCCAAGGCCAATAACATCAGAAACCTGGCACCCGGAATGGCAGGTTCTTTATCACATTCAGGTCTCACAGGAGCCTGTACCGCCGGCGATCTGGGAACAGAAGCCCAGGTGAGAGCACCCATCATGATCAACATTCCTTTTATCGGACATATTTTTGTTTTCTCGGTATTGGCAGCCAGTGCCACCTCGGGCAAACTGATTATACCCTATACATTGGCCATTGTTGCTGCCGGAGTATTGCTTACCTGGTGGGCCATCATACTGCTCAGAAAATCCGATAGTCAGGATGCTAAAGAGATCCGAGGACTGATGGTCTTTTCACTGGGATGGCAGCTGATCGCTGTATTTGGCGGATTGCTTATTCTGAGCCTGGCTGGCATGGGTCTGAACGATGCGGTAATGGCCAATTCCAGTGCAATATCGCACTTTGGTTTGTTTGCTGCTATTCAGGGAGGTATGTTTGGTGGTCAGGCCGCCGATCTTATTGCTTTTGTCTTTGCCATGCCCTTTCTGGTGCATCCCCTGGTTTTTGGTATTTTTGGCAAAACGGCAGAGAACAATGGTGTCATGCCTGTAAAAGTGGTCTTGTTCCTCACCATTTTAGGGGTTATCGGGGTGGTTTATTCGTTGATTTTGATTTAGGAGAAGATTGACTGATGTTACAATTGGACTGATAACAGATATTTTGCAGAAAAAACTATTCCTCTGATTGTCTTGGTTTTGTAAGTGAAACATCTTTTGTTCCTGTTGGCAGGATTAGGATCGCCCATCCCACCAAAGAAATTAGGTAAACTGGTGCAATAATATAAATCAGGTCAATTTGTCGTGAGATATTAAAACTGTTGTACGCTATCAAAATACCCCCGGCAATCAACAAGTTAATCACAATAGAAATATATTTTGCTTTAATAAGATTTTTTTTGTTTCTGTTGAAAAAATATATCCCCAGATTAATAAGGTACCCCGGAGCAGCCATAAGGAAAGAAACGAACAGGTAAAACTGTATGGTTAGTTCAAAATACCTGAGAGACCTTAAATCAAATCTGTAATCGATAAAAGATTGCAGCTTTTCAAATGGTATAAAGCTGGAGAAAATACTGATTAAAAGTGTGGCAAAAAATGTTGCCACCAGCCAGTAAATCGTAATTCTGAAAAATAATATGAGTAATTTTTTTAGTTCCATTTGATCATCAGTGCGTTGGATTCAGTAACGACATTACCATTATTATCGGAAACGTATAAATAGAGTCTGTAGTTTGATGGTTTTTCAGGTACTTTGAATCGAAAGTCAAAATTTCCTTTTTCCCACGAGGTTTCTAATATATTCCTGAAAGAACCTTCTTCATAAATGACCCATTTATAGTAAAAAGAGTTTCTTAGATGTGCTTCATTTGTGGCAGCTACCACTCTTGCTTCCCCCCAGGGGTGAAGGTTATCTCTTGGCATCATCATGTGAAAACGAGGGATTGGGAATTCTGCAGAAAGGGTATCGGCATCAGGATTAAAAATGTCTCTTAAAGCATACCAGGATGGTTTTTTGTTGCCGAAAATATCGGTTATTCCAAACCAGGTGGCAGTTGCTTCATATCTGTCCTGCCAGCAGAAAGCAATACCTCCAATATTTTGCCCTTGCTTTTTTACAATATAATTTTCCCATTGGTATGTAAACATATCTGCTTTGTCAAAAGAGTTATGTTCATAAAGAATGGTGTCGTAAATGTAATCGTTATAATCTGTCTGCCAATAACCTTTATTACCAAATTCTCCGATCATATATTGCTTATTGGGCATTACCGAGTTGATAATTGAGTCCAGACGACTAAGGTTTTGGAAATAATATGAATTTACACCAAAAATATCAATTTCAGGAGCAAATTTATTAAATGCATATGCTGCTGCTGACAAATGATAGGTATGTTCCTCGACTGTAAATACAGGTCTTTCAGGGTCAATTTCTTTGATTTTTTTGGCTAATTCAGAAATCATCATGGTATATTCATATCTTACGATCGAAAGATAAGGTTCATTAAAATGATGTTTTAGTAATCCCCATGTTTCATTACCTAATGTCCAACCTATTATTGCTGAATCGTTCCGATATTTTTTCACGGTTCTTAAAACTTCTTTCTCGTACCTTTTTATTCTCCTTGATTGACTTTTATAATCTACTTTTGGATCAAACCAGAATCCGTATAAGACATTAAGATCATGAATATTGGCAGTTTTAAGAATGTTTCGGTCATACATAGAAGGGCTATATCTTCGTATTGTGTTTGCCCCCATCTGTTTTATTTTGGATAAATCTTCCTCCACCTTTGATAGTGTTAAAGGAATACTATTCTTGCTGTCCCGCCAGTCATGTCCTGGATTATATGCGACACCTTGGATATATAAAGAGGAAAAATGATTTGATGTTGTTGCTTGTGAGGGCATTGATCTTTTATTGTTAAATATTTCAAGATCAAAACTTTTTGTCTTTTTGGTTGATGGGTTTAGTGTTATTAAACGATTACCATCAAAAACAAGTAATGGAGGATCCTCTGCTGAAATGTCTATGTTTTCAAAAATATTACTCTTACTTGACTGTACCCATGAAACAGGGAATTTGATCAGATCAACAAATGGGTCATCATAAGGAATATCAGTATGCCATACCCAAGCAATATTAGGAAATGAAACCTGATTGGCAAGCATGTTCGCATTATAAAACCATTTTGCGATATGTGTTTTTGTTTTGTCATCATTATTATGATTAATAAATGCAAAAAATACCGGAGAATATCTTTCTCTTAAATAAAGAAACAAGTCATTAAAAACAGGATCATAAGTGTTTAATGTATCTGCAAGTTGTTCCTGGTTCAGATTTAGGATAAAGTAGGGTATTTTGCCCAGTTTATGAATAGTATCTGAAAACTTTTTGGCATTTTGCAGAAAGTTCTCATCCAGTTGAAAAGTATCATAAACAAAATGAGCATCGGATTCCATATTCTTAAAGTAAGAACCTTGAATGTTGGGAATGAAGATTTCATCCTTTGCGGTTTGGGCATAGAGATTTGAAGCTAGTTGATTAAGTCTTTTGTTTTCAACATGATAGATAAAGAGAATGGATAAAAATGTTAATGCTATGAGGACGATACCTGTTTTCTGAAGGTTACTGTAAAGTTTTTGCTTGCGATGGTAAATCCATTTTCTGGTGTTACTTCCCTTTGAAATAAAAGTATTCCTGAAGATTTTATGAAAACTTATGATTGATTTTTGCATCGCCATTGTTACTCCAAGAGAAAGAATCAATGTGTTTACAAGCGCCAAAAAAGCCATAAACAAAAGAAAGGGGTTTAAGTCCCTCGAAATGCCATAAACAACTGCCAGCAGAGAAATGAAAATTATAAGGTGGTTAGGAAGTAATAATTTGTTTGGATTTTCTGGTCTAAAATCCTTGGGTGTGGGTATGTAAGGTACTTTCTTGTTGAAAAGCGTATAGATGAATCCAACCACGCTTGTCCACCAGGATGCTTTCAAAAGGGTACCTCCCAAAATAAAGGCCCCTTTTTCGTGCTCCTCATAAAGCCATCTTTGGTTAAACTGCCTGAGGGCGATCGTTGCCATAAAAAGTGGAGTGGCATGAAGAAAAAAATCAAATATGGAGATTTTAATGGGAATAATGCCCGTGATGAGAACAATTATGGGTATGAAAAAATCGAAGAAAGCAAACAATCCGTAAATATAAAATATTGGTGCAGATAAATAATAAAATATCTGACTGAATTTTAATTTGCCGACAATCCTGGGAAGGACTTTTAAGAGCAAGTCAAAAGATCCTCTTGCCCACTTAAGTTGCTGCAGGCAATAACCGGAATAGTTCCACGGCACAAGACCTTTGGCAACTACAGTAGGGTTATACACTGATTTCCATTTTTTGGCATGAAGCAGCATAGCAGTATGCATATCCTCGGTAAGTCCAGGAGCATGACCGCCGATAGAATCAAGTGCCTTTCTGCGAAAAGTACAGTTGGCACCAATAGCAGGAACCGCACCATAGGTGTTTAATCCCATCATACATGGCCCGTAAAACTGATAAGTTTGCTGAGCAGCAGCTTTGGCAATGATGGTTTTCGACTGATTATAATAAACCTGAGGTACCTGCACAAACCCAACTTTTTCATCTTCAAAATATGGCAATACTTCATCTAAAAAATCCGGATCAGGGATGTGATCGGGATCAAGAATTACGCAAATTTCACCATCTGCAACCGTATACAAAGCATTATTTATATTTCCTGCTTTGGCATCTGTTTTTTGTTCGCGTGTAACATGAATGATGTCCAATTCTTCGCATATTCTCTTTAGTTCTTCGTCATTTGCTTCATCACATAAATAAGTTTTATGGGGATATCTTATTTTTTGAATAGCCTCCAGTGTTTTTACAACCATTTCTTTGGGTTCGGGAGGACAATAAGTGGTCAGGATATCCACATTCCAACTGCGTGTGGTTCTGGGTTTTTTCGGTACTGTTAAATGAAAATATAATATCCATTCAACGAACAAACGAAGCACTTTATAAACAAAAGAAAAAATTAAAAGATAGTATAGGGGTTTGTAACCGACATGTTCGGGATCCAGCAACCAATGCAGAAAAAAGACGGCAGATAAAATACCTGCGAGTATTAAAAATTTCCCCTGAATATTCTCTGCCCTGGTAGGGTGGGGATTTTTTCTTTTCATAAAATTCATCGACGCAAAAATATGTATATTTTTATTCGATATCATTTTTTAAAGAGAATAAATCCTATTTTTGCTGTTAAGAGAATGGTTTTTTGCTTGCCTAAAGTAGTATCATTTAAGTTTCTTGTTGCAATGCTCAGATTTTTTTTTGCTTTATTTCTTGTTTTCCTTATTTCCTGTCAGGAACCTTCCGGGGATTTTAATTATACAGACACTTCCCGTGTTGAATTTCGTGAACATAACGGGAATTGGTCATTATACCGCAACAATGAACCTTATTTTATAAAAGGTGCACATGGCACAGTGCGTTTGGACTGGCTGCAAGAAATAGGAGGCAATTCAATCATCATTTATGAAAGTGAATTGAATGACTCCATCATGGATCTTGCCGATAGTTTGGGTTTAACGGTTTCAATCTCCCTTGAGATCGGCAAAGTGCGGTTCGAGGATTATACCGATAATGATTTTATTGCTGCACAGCGAAACAGGGTAAAAAAAGTTGTAGAGAAATATCATGAACATCCGGCACTTCTGTTTTGGATTGTTGGTAATGAGTTGCATATTGAAAATAAAAATAATATTGCTTTATGGCGCGAAGTAAACGAGATATCTGAGATGATCCATTCCATCGATCCATATCATCCTACCACAACAACCATAGCCTCCTTTCCCACAGTTTCATTCCAACCTTTGCAGGTAAAATTATTTGCTCCCGATCTTGATTTTATTACCCTAACCATTTATGAATTTGCACCACGTATAAGAAGAGAGTCCGACAGTTTTGTCTGGGGTATTAACGGACCGTTTTTGGTAAGTGAATGGGGCGGACAACCCTACTGGATGTTTCCGCGAACCGAATGGGATGCCATTCTGGAGCATAGTAGCACTAAAAATGCCGACTTTTTCTACCATAATCACTATCTGATTTTTGACCATAACCCTGAAAAATGTATAGGAGGATATGTGTTTTATTGGGGACAGAAGCAAGAAAGAACCCATACCGTTTTTAGTCTGATACATGACGAAAAATATAAAACCCAGTCCTTTGAGTCTTTACAGTATTTATGGACGGAAACTTTCCCTGAAAATTGGTGCCCCAGAATAGATACGTTTTATATAGAAGGATTTTCGGATCCAAATGTATATTTAAGGATTGGTGATAATTATACGGCAAAAATATTGGCCTCCGATCCTGATATGGATTCACTCACTATGAAATGGGAGCTAAGAACCGAAGGTTATTACCGTGATAAAACAGGTGGTGAACCAGAGATGATAACCGAAATAGTTTTCCAGTCTGACTCCATCAAACCTTTTAAAGAGAGATTTTCTTTTTCTTCCCCTGATCAAGAGGGACCTTTCAGGCTGTTTGTATATGTGTATGATGGAAATGATTATGTTGCTACAGCCAATCGGCCTGTTTATGTTTTACCATGATGGCATAGCGATTAAAACGAACCAGAGGAATTTTGTGAGTAAAAAAATCCCCAACCATTTTTATAGCTCTCTTTTTTATCAAAAAGTTGTGAATCCCCAGAAGCACCCCACATTGAAATGATAATGTAAAAAAACGGTACAATTTTCCTATCCAACATAGTTTTATTTAATTCTTTAAAATAAAAGTAAAACCTCATTCCCGGAGAGTGATATAAATTTGTTTGCAAACAGATTTAAAACATATCATCAAAATTATGAAGACAAATTTTTTGAAAATATGTGCAATTACTTGCCTGTTACTAATCCTTGTGATTTCTTTCAATTCATCAGGGCAAAATTTCACGTGGCAAAACATCTCTTTCAAAGGGATGGGCTTTGTAACAGGTATTGTCATTCACCCTGATGATCCGGATTACATTGTTGTACGCACCGATGTGGGTGGCAGCTACCGGTGGGAACCGGCAGAAAACCAATGGACTCCGTTGCTTGATGGACACAATGCTCCCGGGGTATTGGCCACTGCCATGAGTAAAAGTGATCCTGACCTGCTTTACACCGTGGCCCATGGTGCAAGGTTTCTGAAATCAGAAAACCGGGGCGACTCCTGGACAATCATAGAAGGTTTCCCTGAAATTGCCGTGGATGCCAACACCCGCCACTACCGGTGGGCCGGCAACCGGCTTACCGTAGATCCCAATAACAGCGGAAACGTATTATTTTACGGATCTGAATCAGACGGTGTATGGAAAAGCACCAATAAAGGCGAATTCTGGAGTCAGATACCATCAGATCAACTCCCTGCCGGTGGCGTGGGTGGTGTGGTTTTCATCGCTATCGACCCGCTGTCGGGCAGTGAAAGCCAAAGTTCTCAAACTATATATGCAGGAATACAAACAGAAGGTGTTTTTCGCTCTGATGACGGTGGAGATACGTGGTCGTTGCTCAGCGGCGGACCCGATCCGGCAGTTTACTTTCCTGTACGCAGCGCCATGGCATCTAACGGCAATCTTTACATCACCTACTCCACCCAACAGGCTCACTGGGAGGATGGCACCGGAATGGTTTTCAAATATGCTGATGATACTTTCCTCGATATCACACCTTCCAACAACAATGGAAAGGGTTTCAATGGCATCGATGTATATCCCGGAAATCCGGACAAAGTTATCGTTATGCAGTGGAAACCCGGAAACGACAATGGCATTCACCTGAGCAACGACGGAGGCACAAGCTGGACATCCATCTCCTACTCCAACCGCTCCGAACCTTCATGGTACCCCACTTACAGTCCGTGGACCTTCACCTCACAGATCATGTTTGACCGCGCCAACCCCGATGTGGTGTGGAAATGCAACGGTTTTGCAGTGTATAAAACAGAAAATATCAATGCCACCAACCCTCTCTGGAAAACGGAGATGGAAAATCTGGAAGAGTTTGTTACCGGACAGGTAATGGTTCCTCCGGTGCCCGGAGGGAAAGCGGTTTTCAGCCTGGTCATGGATAAGATAGCTTTTTGCCACGAATCACCCGATCAAACTCCCGATGGCAGCATCTTTGCCGGCACCGGCAACGAGTTTGGAATTGGCACCGGAATGGATTACGCCGTAAGCAATCCACAGGTAACGGTGGTTGTGGGTAGCCAGCAAAACAATGTGGACCAGGTTCGCCATCGCTATACAGCCAATAACGGGAATACCTGGTCACCCATCCCCAACATTCCCGATAACTTTAACAACGGCAACATTGCCATTTCAGCAACCAACGAAAACCACTGGGTGTGGGCACCCCACAACGAAAGCACATCAGTGCCCAACGTACAAATGCATTACACAACAGATGCAGGTCAATCCTGGCAAGCATCAACAGGCATTCCTTCCATAAGAAACGGCGCCACACATACCTGGGCACAAAGTATAGTACTCACATCAGACAAGGTTAATGGCGACTATTTTTATTATTATCTTATGAATGACAACGCTTCTTTGTGCCGAAGCAGTGATGGGGGAGCATCTTTTGAAAAGGTTTACAGCGGATTACCCGAAGACTACCGGTGCAAACTCAAAGCTGTTCCGGAAAAGGAAGGTCATATCTTCTTTCATACGCTGGGAGGAGAACTGATGCACTCAACGGATTATGGCAGCAACTGGGACGAGATGGAAGGATTTACTCAGGTGATGGGTGTGGGATTTGGAAAAACCATGCCGGGCGAGGAGGAGATCACCCTCTATGTGGCTGGGCAACTCAACGGAGTAGAAGCCATCTACATGTCAACCAACTATGGCACCTCATGGACAAGCATATCAGAAGGTAAAGTGCCGGTTGCCAAGGTGCGCGACATCAGCGGTGACCTGAGGATTGCCGGACGGGTATATCTTGCCGTGGGTGGTCGTGGTGTGATGTATGGTGATGCAGGTGTGGAAACATCTATGGAAGACCAAATCATCTATCCGAAACAGGATAACATCCGGTTATTTCCCAATCCTGTAACAGAAAAAGTTGTTTTTGTTGAATTCCCCGGAGTAAGAGGAGATGGATGGATTGCTTTTCATGATCTCTCAGGAAGGAAGGTAAAAGTGGTTGAAGATATGAATGAGGGTCTGCAACAGATTGATGTTAAAGATTTTGAGAATGGCACCTATTTCCTCACTTTCCTACGGCACAACCAGGTGGTGGGAAACCGGAAAATGATTGTTCTGAATCGTTAATATCCTAAAAAAAACTGTTGAATCATGAAAAAAATCAGTGCTGCCAGGAAAAAGATGATTCAATTACGCATCCGATCGCTGGAGTTGAAAATCAGGATGTTGAGATTGCAGGTAACGAATCTGAAAAAACAAATTTATCAAATTAAAAACAAAATGCTTTATGAAAAAGACCATTCAAATTCTTTTTTTTACCTTTTTATTCTGGACTATTTTTAACGTCTTCTCCAAGGCAAATGCTGGCGAAATAAAAATTGTTTCCACCAGTTACGAAGATCCATGGCAGGAGGTTCAGGATTATAAGTCTTCAACGAAAAATATTGAGAATGCTGTTATGGTGAATACTCAGACGAAATATCAGCAGATCGACGGATTTGGCGCCAGCTTCAACGAATTGGGTTGGAAAGCCCTTTCTTACATAGAGCCTGGTGCCAGGGAAAAGATCATGAAAGATATCTTTGACCCGGTAAACGGTTTGCGGTTTAACATCTGCCGTATGTCTATCGGCTCCAATGATTTTTCCCGTGGATATTATTCCCTCAACGACCATCACTATGATTATAAGATGGAGCATTTTACCATTGAACGTGATAAGCAGACCATCATCCCCTACATCAAAATGGCTATGCAGTACAACCCTGATCTGAAGGTATGGGGTTCGCCCTGGACACCTCCCACATGGATGAAGCAAAGTGGTCATTATGGTGGTAAGACCATCAACGATAACTGGGGACAGATACTGGGCGCCCCCATGGAGGATATCGAACCACTGAACCGTATTAAAAACGATGAAAAAACACTGGAGGCATATGCCACCTATTTTGTGAAATACATTGAGAGTTACCGCAAGAAAGGAGTCATTGTATACGCCATCCATCCGCAAAATGAGATCTTTGCCAACCAGATCTTTCCCAGCTGCCTGTGGGAAGCACAGGTGATGGAAGATTTCCTTGCTAACCATCTCATTCCTGAAATAAACAAGATGGAGGAACCGGCTGAAATATGGCTGGGCACCATCAACAAAGACACCCTCGATTTTGTAAACCAGATCATGGAAAACCCTGTCATCGCAGAAAATATCAAAGGCTTCGGACTGCAATGGGCAGGGAAGCATATGGTGGATACCCTTTCAAAAGTATATGACAACTACAAACTCATGCAGACAGAATCGGAATGCAACAACGGGTCCAACGACTGGATCACTGCCATGCACACCTACGGGCTGCTCATGAAATATCTGAAAGGTGGCGTCAACTCTTATTTGTACTGGAACCTGATACTGGATGAGCTGGGACTGAGCAACTGGGTGTGGAGGCAGAACTCAATGGTGAGCATCAACAAATTCACCAAAGAGGTGGTTTACAATCCCGAGTTTTACATTATGAAGCATTTCAGCCATTTTGCGGATCCGGGTGCCCACCGTATTGAACTGGAAGGTGGACAGTACAACGATATCGCCTTCGAAAACCCGGATGGATCCATCATCATCATCACCGCAAATGATACAGCAGATCAAATGGAACGAACCTTCAGTGTGGATGGAAAAACAGTTAGTTTTACTGCTGAACAGGGCAAGGTATATACGATTGAGATAGTGGATTGAAGGGGTTGAGGGGGTTAAGGGGATTTAACCGATCAGATCGCTGAGTATACGCAGAATTGGCAGAGGAAAATCTTATTCAACCGCTTTGAGGGTTTGTAATCGGTCAAAGTGTTTAAGTATTGTTGCGCCCTGAGCGGAGTCGAAGGGTTGATCCAACTAATACAAAAAACCAAACAACCAAAGTGGAATTTTATTCTGAAAACCAAACTCA
>CAZPVB010000063.1:0-19237 GCA_964589855.1 uncultured Bacteroidales bacterium | reverse complement strand
GCCAGAATGCCGACTTCTCCGGTAAGATCAATGCAAAAGTAGAGGTGTCTGAATTACTGAGTTTAAAAGCTACTTCACGTCTCAATGGCGAGATTGTAACCAGTAAACTGGCTATTGAACCAGGGGCACGATTTACCGGAAGTTGCAATATGGATAAAAATGAGACAGGTGACCCAAAGATGGCTGCAAAACAAAACCAGGAAAGAAATAAGTAAATGGTAGAAAATGATCTAACCGGAATATGTTTACAATACTATTCCGGTTTTATTTTGACTTTTTTACCCGGTGTGTTGAAAAGTTTTTTTATATGATTGTTGGCGAGCTCCATCTAACCGAATTAATCAAATTACAAACAGTGGAATATTCTAAGGTTCTATGAGAGTTTTTGACAAAAGTTTTGTATGGTTTTTAACGGTTAGCCTCATCGTTTTCCTGATAAGCATTTTGTGGTATTTTCATGCCCCGAATCATCTCGTGAATAAGTGGGTACCCTTTATGGTGCCTTTTTTGTTTTTGGTCAATCTTTTGTTTTACATATTGCAACAGCGATTATCACAAAAAAGTAAAAAGAAAACACTGATACTTCACCTTGCATTTTCCGGTATCAAACTCATGATCTATCTTACTATGCTTATATTGGTTGGTCTTTTACTTGAAAAGGGTATTGCGGTTTTTTATATTCATTTTCTTATGTTTTACCTGATATTTGCTTTTATGGATGTGAAATTTCTCTCGAAAACAAAATAAGATTTACATCATTTATTTTTTCGTCGATCATTCTCTTGTTTTTTAAAAGTCTGATATTTAGTTTGCTATAAGATATATTCATGATTATTTATTGAAAAATTGAAAGGTTTTCCAAAAGAAAAAAAGTAGATGGCAGTATGATTGGCATTTTTCAACTGATTTTTTTTCAATAAATAGTGATATACGTATAAAGGGAACAAAAAATATTTATAAATTGCACCCTCAAAATTAAAAAGATTAAAATTAGAAAATGGGAGTTACTGGTAGTGTAAATAAGGAGGTGAATTTCTACAAGACAATCTTTCTGGTTGTATGTTTTTTAATGGTTTACCTGATGCCTTTAAGTGCAGCAGACCCCAAAAAAGAGGATGCATTGGATGCGGGGCATAATCAACAACCTGAAAAATTTGATGCAGGCAAAGTGATCATTGACCATATTCTTGACTCTTACGAATGGCACATTGCTGATTATGGAGATACTCATATTACCATTCCTCTCCCGGTTATTTTGGTTTATGAAGGAGAATTATACTTTTTTATGTCCAGTAAGTTTCATCACGGACATGATGCATACAAAGGGTTCCGCATAGCAAAAGAAGGAGCTAAAAAGGGAAAGATCATTAAGGTATTGGATGATGGAATAACGCCGGATCAAGAGGCCTCTTTTCTGCTCGATTTGTCCATCACCAAAAATGTGTTCTCTATTTTTATAAGTTCCATCATATTAATTGTTATTTTTATTTCGGTTGCCAAAAGTTATAAACGTGCCGGATATGAAAAAACACCAACAGGTCTGGCTTCTGTTCTTGAACCAATTATTTTATTTATCCGCGATGATGTTGCAGGTTCAGCAATCCCACGTCATAAATTAGACTTGTTTTTGCCATATCTGCTATCCTTGTTTTCGTTTATTTTTTTCAATAATCTTTTAGGACTGGTACCCTTCTTTCCGGGAGGAGCCAATGTTACTGGTAATATTAGCGTTACCCTCACACTTTCGTTGTTCACATTTACTGTATTGCATATTTATGCCAATCGCAACTACTGGAAGCATATATTCAATACACCTGGCGTGCCATCCTGGCTCAAATTCCCAATCCCACTCATGCCAATTATTGAAATAGTAGGTGTTTTCGTGAAACCCGTTGTACTTACCCTTAGGTTATTTGCTAATATAACAGCGGGACATATGATCATACTGGGTTTTGTTAGCCTCATATTTGTGATGGGGGCAGCGGGGGCAGCGTTTGGATTCGCTATCTCTCCACTGTCTGTTATGTTTGTTGTTTTTATGAATTTTCTTGAATTACTGGTTGCTTTTATTCAGGCCTATGTGTTTGTCTTTTTCAGTGCTATCTTTATTGGAATGGCTGTTGAAGAGCACCATTAAAACAGATTTAATAATTCTATTTTTTTTAAAGTTAAACCTAAAAATTAAGCATTATGTTGTTATCAGTATTATTACAAACAGGTGTAGAGGTTGCGCAAGCAAGTGTTGAAGTAACTGAAAGCTGGATGAAAATGGGTGCAGCTTTTGCAGCTGCAATTGCCGTAATTGGAGCTGCTTATGGTATCAGTAAAATTGGTAGAGCAGCAGTTGAGTCTATTGCCCGGCAACCGGAAGCAGCCAACGATCTTCGCTCTTCTATGATCGTTTCAGCGGCGCTTATCGAAGGTGCTACCTTCTTTGCTATTGTTGTTGCATTGCTCGTATTATTTGTTTAAATGAACCGAGCCATGACAATATTATTGACACACACGCGGATGATTAGATTTTGTGACATGGACAAAAATGCAAAACCGGAGTTTTGGCGAGCTCCATCTGACCGAATTAATCAAATTATAAACAGATGAAGATTGCATTGTTGTCGTTTATATTACAGACAGAATCTATTGAAGTCCTTAGTGTAAAATGTATGGTTCTCATCGTATTGTAATATACTTTTAAGACCATCGTCAATGATAAATTTATTCTTTCTTTTGAACAGGAAGTTTTACTAACCAAAATCTATATATTATGGAACTGATAATGCCTGGAATAGGTCTTATTTTTTGGATGACGCTATCCTTTGGTATTGTGCTGTTTGTTTTGCGTAAATTTGCCTGGAATCCGATTTTAGGCACCCTTCGTGAAAGAGAAAATTTTATCAATAATTCACTGCGGGAAGGGCAAAGAATCAAACGCGAACTAGCAGAACTTGATCATACCAAGGAAAAAATGATCCTGCAAACGAAGGAAAAAGCAGATGAGATCATCCATCAGGCAAAACTTGATGGTGACAAAATCATTGAGGAGGCGCAGGATAAAGCGCGTGCTGAAGCCGATAAAATAATTGATGCTGCCAGAAATAGTATCCAGGCACAGAAAAAAGCAGCTGAAAATGAAATCAGGCAACAGATCGTACTTTTATCTGTAGATCTTGCGCAAAAAGTATTGAGTGAAGAGTTTACCGATACGCAAAAGAAAAATCAGTATGTGAACAGACTTCTGGATGACATTAAACTGAATTGATACTGTTCCTACTTTGAAAACGATTGTTTTTCTCTGTGTTGGGAAACATGCATAACCGGGTAGCAGATATTCAAACTTTTTTGTCAAAAAATACAAGAAGTGTTTGTTTTGTCTGTAGTAATTCATGAATGAATTTGAGTCCATTGGATTGATTGATAGTATTGTTGTTTTTCTTTACCTTATATGGGTTAGGAAAATAAATATGATATATTAATTAGTATGCCGTTAATGAAGATATTGGTCTCATTTTTTTAGAAATAGATGCTTAAGGATGACCAGCAGCAAATAAATAAAATGGTTTCTGAATGAAAAATTTACGTGTATCTAATCGTTATGCAAAAGCTTTATGGGGTCTGGCCAAAGAAAGTGATATTTCGCATCAGGCCTATGACGATATGCAACTGATCTACAACAGTCTATCTGCAAATAAGGACTTAAAAACGATTCTAAATAGCCCTATTGTAAGGGTTTCCAAAAAACAAAATATCATCAGAACTATTTTTAAGGATAAAGTGCACCCTGTCACCATGCAATATCTTACCATTATTGTCAGGAAGAAAAGGGCACTTCTTATTGAAGGAATCGCTTTTGAATATATGAGATTACACAAGCAAAACCTCGATATTGAAACCGTTACATTGATTACAGCAGCAGGTGTAGATTCAGATACAGAAGAAAGAGCAAGAAGTATTGCCAAAAATATTACTTCCAAATCAAAAATTGAATTTCAAAGTCACCTAAAACCTGATATTATAGGAGGATTTATTTTAAGAGTAGGAGATTTGCAATATGATGCGAGTATTAAAAGGAAATTATCAAATATAAAAAGAGAATTATTAGGTAATTAGGCAGATGTTAATTCATGATCTGTTTTTTTCATTACCTTTTTCTATTTCAAAGAAAGTAAAATAAACAATTATGGGCGAAATAAAACCAGCAGAGATATCTGCAATCTTACGACAAGAAATGGCTGGATTCAGCATGGAATCTGAATTGGAAGAAACAGGTACCGTTTTACAGATTGGTGATGGTATTGCCCGTATTTACGGCCTCTCTGGTGCTAAAAGTGGTGAACTTGTTGATTTTGACGAAACCGATCTTCAAGGTGTTGTGCTCAATCTCGAAGAAGATAACGTAGGGGTAGTATTGTTGGGTGAAGCACACGCCGTAAAAGAGGGTCACCTTGTAAAACGTACCAAAAGAATAGCATCTCTTAAAGTAGGAGAAGGATTGCTGGGGCGCGTAATCAATACACTTGGATTCCCTATTGACGGCAAAGGAGCTATAGAGGGTAAACTCTATGAAATGCCACTCGAAAGAAAAGCACCAGGGGTTATTTACCGACAACCTGTAAACGAACCTTTGCAAACTGGTTTGAAAGCCATTGACTCCATGATTCCCATCGGGCGTGGACAACGTGAACTAATCATCGGAGACAGGCAAACTGGTAAAAGTACAATTGCCCTGGATACGATCATTAATCAAAAGGAATTCTTTGATAAAGGCGAACCTGTTTTTTGTGTGTATGTTGCTATCGGACAAAAAGGATCTACAGTGGCAAGTATTCAAAATATTCTTGAAATGCATGGTGCTATGCAATATACCACCATCGTTTCGGCCAATGCCAGCGATCCTGCCGCAATGCAATTTTTTGCCCCTTTTGCCGGTGCTGCTATTGGTGAGTATTTTCGCGATACGGGACGACCTGCTCTGGTTGTTTTTGATGACCTTTCCAAGCAAGCTGTTTCTTATCGCGAGGTATCTCTGCTTCTGAGAAGACCACCCGGAAGAGAAGCTTACCCCGGTGATGTTTTTTACCTGCATAGTCGTTTGCTGGAAAGAGCTGCTAAAATTATCGATTCGGATGAAATTGCGGGTAAAATGAATGATATCCCTAACGCTATCAAAGGCTTGGTAAAAGGTGGGGGATCTCTTACAGCCCTTCCGATTATTGAAACACAGGCAGGTGATGTTTCTGCCTATATTCCAACCAATGTAATCTCCATCACCGACGGGCAAATTTTTCTTGAATCTGATCTTTTTAATTCTGGTATCAGACCTGCTATTAATGTGGGTATATCGGTTTCCAGAGTAGGAGGAAATGCTCAAATCAAGTCTATGAAAAAAGTTGCAGGTACGCTTAAACTTGATCAGGCACAATACCGCGAACTTGAAGCATTTTCTAAATTTGGTTCTGACCTTGATCCTACAACCAAAGCAGTACTCGATAAGGGTGCCCGTAATGTAGAAATCCTCAAACAAGGGCAATTTAGCCCCGTACCCGTTGAGAAACAAATTGCGATTGTTTATTGTGGTACCAAAGGTCTTTTGAGAAAATTACCACTTAATAAAGTAGCAGAATTCGAAGAGAAATATCTCGACTTTCTGGATAAAAACCACCGGGATACATTAGATGAACTAAGAGCAGGAAAACTTACTGATAATATTATCCAGGTTCTGGAATCCAATGCCGAAAGTATGATCAATGAATTGATAAATAATAAGGACGTTTGATTAAAGATTCCGATCGATTATGGCAAATTTAAAAGAAGTTAGGATCAGAATTGCCTCTATTAAGTCTACCAGGCAGATTACCAGTGCCATGAAAATGGTATCGGCATCAAAATTGCGAAAGGGGCAAACTGCCATTCAGAATTTGAGACCTTATGAAGAACAATTGAGACTTACACTCAATAAAATTAATAATGTATTGAGTGAAAAGGATAAAAATTCGTTATGTATCCAACATCCCTCTCCCAAAAATGTTCTTTTTATTGTCATTACTGCCAACAAAGGATTATGTGGTACTTTTAATTCGCACTTGCTAAAAGCATCATTGAAACATATTCATAAACTCGGGCAGCAGGGACTTGATGTAGAGTTGCTGGTCATTGGAAAAAAAGCACAGGACTTTTTCCGGAAAACCTCTTACAAAGTTTTTGAAGTTCATAACGAACTTATTGATAAGGTTACAGTGGAGGATGCCTTTGCTATGGCAAGGAAAGCTATGAATCTTATCAATGAAAAGCGGTTTCACAAAATTGATTTGATTTACAACCGCTTCAGAAATGCTGCCGTATATGAGATCATTAGTGAGCAGTTCTTACCTCTGGTTTTGCCTGAGCAGGTTTTGGAAGAAGAAGAAGCACCCGAAGTGGAATACATCATGGAACCTTCGCGCAAAGAACTCATGGATGAATTGGTACCCAAATCTATTCAAACTTATTTTTACCGGGTTCTGCTTGATTCGTATGCCAGTGAGCAGGGAGCGCGCATGACTGCCATGCACAAAGCTACGGATAATGCCACTGAACTGCTTAAAAATCTTACGATTGCCTATAACAAAGCGCGACAAACCTCCATTACCAACGAAATCGTTGAAATTGTGGGTGGTGCAGAGGCACTCGATGCATAAAATGAAATCCTGATCAAAGTTTTTTTTAAAGAGAATACCTAAATTACAAAATAAAAATTATAAACCTTAAAAAAGAAAAACCATGTTACCAAAAAGATTAGAAGAAGTATTGAATGAACAAATTGAAAAAGAAGCATATGCTGCTCAGTTATACCTTGCCATGGCATCATGGTCAGAGGCAAAAGGGCTGGAGGGTACATCTGAATGGTTTTATGCTCAACATGCTGAAGAACTTCAGCATATGCTCAAATTTATTAAATACGTAAATGAAAGAGGCGGTTATGCTGTTGTACCCAAAGTTGACCAACCTCCAAGAGATTTTGAAAGCGTTAAACAACTCTTTGAAGCTTCTCTTGAGCACGAACAAATGGTTACAGCTTCAATCAATAATATTGTAGGAATGTGTTTGGAAGAAAAAGATTTTACTACACACAACTGGATACAATGGTTTGTAGATGAGCAGCTCGAAGAGGAATCTTCTGTGCAGAAGATTCTTGACAAACTTAGTTTGCTGGGTGGAGGAAATCTGTATGTTTTCGACCGGGATATTATGTCTATCCGCCAAAGCGGAAGCGAAGAATAAAACCGGGTCACTGATTGAAAACATTTTTGATAACTCGATTGAAATTTTCTTCATAAAACCGGGTAGTATATCTTATATTGCCCGGTTTTTCTATATGTTATTCTCTTTTCTGTTTTTTTTGACTGTTTTAATTTGAAGATTTTTTCTTCTAAACTTTATTTTTACCTGTAGCATGCCGAGGAAAAAAATCCTGATCATTATCAATCCTATGTCGGGGAGGCAAAAAAAAGATGGATTGTCAATCTTGTTTCAAAAACATCTGGACAAAAATAATTTTGATAAAGAAATTGTTTTTACACAATATCCTGGCCATGCAACACAACTTGCCGCAGATGCTGTGAAAAATAAAACCGATATTGTAGTAGTAGCAGGAGGTGATGGTTCGGTAAATGAAACAGCAAAAGCATTGGTAAATACAAATGTAGCCCTGGGAATTGTTCCCAAAGGTTCTGGTAACGGGCTTGCCAACCATCTGAAAATTCCCTCCTCAACAAAAAGATCTGTGAAAATCATTTCCAGAATGAAGACTGATGTAATAGATTCTTACATGATTAATGGGAAATACGGATTTAATCTCTCAGGTGTGGGATTTGATGCCAGAGTTGCTTATCTTTTCAATAAAAATGATCAAAGAGGGTTTTGGACCTATCTAAGGATGATATTAAAGGAATATTTTCGCTATTGCCCCAAAGAATACACCATTAAGTCATCTGATGGTTCTTACAAAACCATATCATTGCTTGTATCCTTCGCCAATTCCAATCAGTTTGGCAATCATGCCCGAATTGCTCCCCGTGCTTCTCTTAAGGATGGAAAGCTGGATATTGTTATGCTTAAGAAAGTATCTCCCATCATCGCACCCTTCATGGGCATTGCTATGTTATTGGGTATCATTCATTTTTTTCCCTTTGTGAAATATCTCAGGTGCTCTGAGTGTAAGGTTGAGGTTGCACCAGACGACTTTCTTCATATTGACGGAGATCCTGCAGAGTGTCCTGAAGAATTACATGTAAAAGCGAGCCCTTTATCCTTAAAGGTCATTGTGCCTTGATTTTGAATGTATATCTTTGTGTTTTAATAACAAATTATGATTATGCAAACTATATCCGTTGTTGGTGCTGGAGGTATTGGTGGTTTTTTTGGCGCAAAGCTTGCCCGTGCAGGTTTTCATGTAGATTTTATTGCCAGGGGAGAGCACCTGAAAGCGATGCAACAAAATGGTCTTGTCGTCAAAAGTATTCAGGGTGATTTTACTTTGAATTCTGTAAATGCTTCCAATCATTTCGAAATTGTGAAAAATGCTGATCTTGTCATCCTTGGCGTGAAAGCCTGGCAGGTGAAAGAGGTGGCACTAGCCATCGAACCATTTTTAAAACCCGATGCTGTTGTATTGCCACTTCAGAATGGGGTGATGGCAACATACGAACTTACCCAGGTGCTAGACGAGAAAAATGTGGTGTTTGGATTGTGTCGTATCATCAGTAAAATTGAAGCACCTGGAGTGATCAATCATTTTGGGGTTGATCCTGTTATTGTCTTTGGCGAGACTGATAACAAGATAACAGACAGGGTACTTGCCATGAAGAAGATTTTCGATCAATCCGGGATTGACAATAAAGTTTCGGAAAATATTCAGTCGGATCTTTGGGAAAAGTTCATCAATATTTGCGTAAGCGGATTGTTGGCTGTAACCCGCACAACATATGGCGAATTACGGTCTGTGCCCGAAACCCGGCAGATGATGACCGATCTTTTTCAGGAGGTATATAATCTTTCGCAAAGGGAAGGGGTGACTATACAACCTGATTATGTAGATAAGATGGTTGCTTTTATAGACTCTTTTCCACCCAATACCACTTCTTCTCTTACCCGGGATGTGTGGGAAGGAAAACCCTCCGAAATTGAATACCAAAATGGTACTGTGGTAAAACTATCAAGGAGAAATAACCTGCCAGTCCCCGTTAACGAGTTTGTATACAATTGCATTTTACCCATGGAAATGAAAGCCAGGGGACAGTTGTAAAATGATTACTTTTCCGCAGAAAGATCCATCTCAGCATAAATCTTTTTCTGCTATTGCTTTTCAATGTTGATGCGGGCATCCACTGCCACAACTTGTGCTGAAGAACCTAAAAGTGGGTTCAGATCCAGTTCGGTAATTTCGGGTGCAGCTTGCAGCAAAGCAGATAATCTCACCAAAATATCTGCAAACTTTTCCTCATCAACACCTTCATTGCCCCTTATTCCTTCAATTATTTTGTAGCTTTTCAGTGATCTGATCATTGACATGGCTTCCCCATGATCTACCGGGGCAAGATTTTGTGCCACATCACGGAGGACTTCAATAAAAATACCACCTAATCCGCAAAGAATCATATGCCCAAAGTTTTCCTCGTGTTTGGCTCCTGCAAAAAGTTCCGTTCCAGAGAGCATGGGTTGTATCAATATGGCGGTTGTTTCGGGTATTTTTATCATCCTGTCGAATTGTGCTTTTACCTGGTTGTCATCCTTTACATTCAGAACAACCCCTCCTACATCCGATTTATGAACTGGTCCCACCACCTTCATCACTACCGGGAAACCAAGATCATCAGCAGCCTGGGATGCTTCCCGGGCAGATTGTACCACTGCCTCCCCGGCACGTGGAATGCCTGCAGCATCAAGCAGTTGCTGAACAATTTCCGGGGCCAGGTATCCACTGTCTGATTTGTTTATGATCGCTCTGATCTTTGACTTGTCTATATCAGGTAAGGTAAGGGATTCTTCTGCTGGTGAAGGGGTATTGAAAACCCTTGCAAGAGCATTTCCCAGAACAACTTCATCCGGAAAGTTTATCCTGCCCTTAGAGATGAATTTGTCAACCTCCTCCTTTGCTGTAAGTGTAGAAGGTAAAACAGGATAGATCGGTTTTTTGCATTCTGACATCTTCAGATCCAGTACATCATAAACATTGAATACAGGAAACAAACCAGGAGTGCCAAAAATTACCACCATGGCATCTATATCTTTAAATCTTTCTTCTACATAATCAATGATGATACCGAGTTGCTCTGCTGTTCCTGTAGCCAGAAAATCAATGGGGTTTGAAACAGATGACCCCGGGAACAGATGGTTTAGCAGTTCTCTGCTTTCCGGAATATCGATGTGAGGTACCTGGAGACCATTGTTGGTTAAGGCATCGGTAAGCATTACTGCCGGACCACCGGCATGGGTAATTATCGCGAAATTTTTCCCTTTGGGCTTAGGATGCATAAGCACGGAAGCAACACTTATCAGGTCTTCCCTGCCAAAGCAGCGTATTATGCCTGCTTTACGAAACAGTGCATCCACTGCAGAGTCAGAACTGGCTAGTGCTCCTGTATGCGAAGAAGCTGCTCTGCTGCCTGCATCAGAACTACCAGCTTTTACGGCCGCTATGCTGCAACCCTTTCTTATGAGTGATCTGGCATGCTTCAAAAGCATTTGAGGTTTCTTGATCGTTTCAAGATAAAGAAGTTTTATTTTGCTGCTGTTATTTTCATCATGGGTTTCGTCAAGGTGCTTCAAAATCTCCTCAACTCCCATTTGAGCGCTGTTTCCCACAGAAAATACATTGGCAAATGTTAAACCCTTGGGTATCCCGGCTTCCATAATGAAGCATGCTGTAGCACCCGATCCGGAAATAAAATCACAACCGTTGGTTTGCAGTTTAGGTATCGGATAAGTGAAAATGCTGTGATGATTGGGCGTGAGAACACCAACACAATTAGGACCGATCAGTGATCCGCCAACATCATTCACCATTTTTACGATCTCTTTTTCCAGCATTTCTCCCTCTTCACTTTCTTCGCTAAAACCTGCCGACAATACAATAAATGCTTTGGTATCTTTTTGTTTGGATAAAATGCTGATGGTATCCGGTACAAAGCGTGCTGCTATGGCTATGATGGCCAAATCTACCTGCGGAAGATCTGTAGGGTCGGCATAACTTTTTATTCCCTGCACTTCACTCTCTTTTAGATTGGTTACATACAAACTGCCTGAGAATTTACCATCAATCAGGTTTTTCAATACTTTCCCTCCGGGTTTGGTGATATCATCAGATCCACCTACTACTACTATACTTTTGGGATTGATCAGCTGTTCTGTTATCATTGCGTTTGGATTTAAGGTTCATATGTGTTTTTTACGAAAGTAAAAAAAATAGTTCGTTTTTTTAAGATTGCTTTTTTTATCATCTTTTTAAAGGGGAGTTTGAATACTGGTTTCCCGATCTTTAAATATTTCCAGGTTCAATATCAAATTTCTCAAACAGGTAATACGTTTGAATATTTTTTCTCCATTTGATTACGCTGGTCTAAAAACTTATTTTTAGACTTTGGTATAATTTTTCTGTTTATTCTTTGCAATGAATAAAAAAAGAGGGGTCAGCTTCTCAGTTGATTTAATGTGAATCGTGAAAAATTTGTGCTTTTATTTTGTACTTTTGTAGCACAAAATATTCATTAGGTCAAATAAATAATTATTTTGTTTCATCTTTACGTTAAACATTATCTACACTTAGCATGACACGCAAAAATCTTTGTCTTGCCTTTTTTGTTTTTATTTTACCAGTTTTTTCTTCCGCAGATAACGGACGGATCTCTGTTGTGGAAAACGAGGAACTGATCTTTATCGGAGGTGGAAATGTGATGAGTCTTCAGCAAAGCGAATTAATCATAGACAAGGTCTCTGAAGAGGAAAACACGGTTTTTTTTATCGTTGACGAGTATCCAAAATTCTCCTATCCTGGTGGATATGCTGTTTTCTTTGATGAAAGGATTGTGTACCCCGAAAGAGCTGTGGAAAACCATGTTGAAGGGTTGGTTTGGGTTAATTTTGTGGTTGAAAAAGATGGTTCTGTATCTAATCCTCACATCATACGAGGTATTGGTTATGGATGCGATGAAGAAGTATTGAGGGTAGTAAGGGGTTTGCCAAAACTGGAAGCAGGCAAAATTGGTGGAAATCAGGTAAGAGTTGCTATTACCTTACCCATCAGATACCAGTTAAACTATTAATGGTAAGTAATTTTAAAATTGTGATGCTGAATAATTAATTTCTTAATTCGTCTATTCCTGTTTTTAAGAACTTGTAATTTTAAACTCGGTCATAACCATTTTATTATTTGCCACTTAAACGAATATTTGTTATTCATGTATATTTCCCTACTTTACTATTTTTTGTCAGTAATAAAACCCATACTTTTTACCAGTAACCGATTAGAAAACTTCAGGTAGAAGGCATCTGATGATTAAAAATCCGTATCCAAAAGTAAATTTGGTATGACTTTATTGAGAGCGAATATTACCCGGTAAATGGTTTTTACTTTAAAGCATAATTTGCGAATAATCATCCAATATATGCATAATAAACAGTACGCTTCACCAAACTTATTTCATTTTGGGTAGTTGTTCTTTGTAAAATATTAAAATCATACCTCAGATAAAATGTGGATAAATCTTCTTCTCATTCTTACAATCCTTATCGCCTTAAACCTTTACGGTTATTACGGATTAAGGAAATTTTTAAAGTTTGATTCTTTTTCACGGGTTCGAAAAATGATTGTTACTCTTTATTGGGTAATGGATCTGTCGTTTCTTGTTTTTTCTATTGTTTGGACCTTGATCATACGCAATAGCGAATGGGCTGATTATGTGCAATACAGAAATTATTTTTATATAACCGGTGCATTTATACTTATATATCTCCCCAAAATTGCTTTCATAATTTTTAATCTTTTCGATGATCTTTTCCTTTTGATAAAGTTTCTTTATGGGAAACTTTTCAAAGAAGCGCATTGGTCTCAAAGAAGATCACCTGCTTTGCTTTTGTCAGGTGTTATTTTTTCTGTAATTGTTTTTTTATGGGTATTTTATGGAATCACATACGGACGATTCCATTACAAAGTAACTCCGGTTGAAGTGAAAATAAAGCATTTACCCAGTTCATTTGATGGTTTTCGGATTATCCATATTTCTGATACACATTTTGGAAGTTTTGCCAGGATTCGTCCGGTTGATAGATCCATAAAAATAATTCAGAAAATACCACATGATATTTTGGTTTTTACCGGCGATATGGTTAACAATGAAGCCGTGGAGGCAGAAAAGTTTATTGAATTATTTCAGCAAGTTGATTCACCGTACGGAAAATACTCGATCCTGGGAAATCATGATATGGGCGATTACCGCCGATGGTATACCATAGAAGAAAAAATGGCAAACCTTGAGCAACTCGAAGATATTCAACAACAAATGGGTTTTGTCCTGCTCAGAAACGAACATGTATTTGTTGAAAAAGGTGGAGATTCTCTCATGATTGCCGGGGTAGATAACTGGGGTGTGCCGCCGTTTGGACAATATGGTGATATGGGAAAAGCGCTTGGAGAAAATAATGACTTTTTTCCAACCCTGTTCCTTTCTCATGACCCCTCGCACTGGAAAGAGGAGGTTATACCTGATACCGACATTACTCTTACGCTGTCGGGGCATACACATGGAATGCAGGCAGGTATCACTACCCCGTTTTTTAGCTGGAGCCCGGTATCAGTGAAATATAAAGAATGGGGTGGGTTGTATGCCTATGATAATCAGTTTCTCTATGTAAACAGAGGGTTTGGTTTTATTGGTTTTCCGGGAAGAATGGGGATGAGACCAGAGATAACCTTGATAACATTGGTTCAGGATAACCAGGATTTGGAGTGATAAAATGTTTTTAACCCTTATTCACCAAAAAAATTTGTACGTTTGTGCCCCAATAAATGATTATGGCAAATCCGGTAAAAATAAAAAACAAAAAAGCATCTTTTGAATACTTTCTGCTTGATAAGTATATTGCAGGACTTGTGCTTACCGGCACGGAAATCAAATCTCTAAGAGGAGGGAAAGCAAGTATCAATGAAGCTTATTGTACTTTTGAAGGGGATGAACTTTTTGTGAGGAATATGCATATTGCTGAATATAAATATGGTACTTACAATAACCACGAACCCAAAAGAGACCGTAAACTTTTGCTCACTCGCAGGGAATTAAATAAACTGCAATCAAAACTAAACGAAAAAGGGTTAACGCTGATTCCTACGTTTTTATTTATCAATGACAGAGGATTGGCAAAGATTGAGATTGCACTGGCAAAGGGGAAAAAACTTTACGACAAACGCGAAACGCTTAAGCAGAAAGATACCAAACGAGATATGGAGCGAAGCGGGTTTTGAAAAATGTTTTTGTAGTGGTTATATCTTGTTATGTGTCTGAATTAGTGTCATCATCTTTCTGATTGTTTTTGCGATTTTCTTTATACGAATAAAAATAATTTATGGGTTGTTCGTTTTTTGATGCTTCATTGGGTTTGTTTTTTTCCCCTTTCTGTTCATCATAAATTGCATTTCCCTGCATCCAGTAGGGAGGATTTTCAGGGTTTACAATTTCATCATTTTCTTCCTCTTCTTCAATTTCCCAGGAATATTTTTTCCTTTGAGGTCCTTTCTCTTTATAAAAGAGCGCCAACACTATTCCTGCCAGCAATCCCATCAAGTGACCCTCCCACGACATTCTTTCTCTCAGGGGAAATATTCCCCAAACCATGCTTCCGTACAAAAATGCAATCAAAAGAGATAATGCCATCAATCGGGGATGATCCCTGATAACTCCGCTCACAAAAAGAAAAGCTGCCCAACTGTAAATAATTCCACTGGCACCAATGTGATAGGATTCACGTGCAAAAACCCAAACCCATATGCCACTCATAATCCATGAAAAAATCGTGATGGCCAGTCCCAGTTTATGGTAAAAATAAAACAATGCAGTGCCCAGGATTAGCAAAGGAAATGTATTGGATATAAGGTGTTCGTAACTTCCATGAATAAAAGGTGAAAAAATAATTCCTTTTAGTCCCTCTGTGTGCAAAGGATAAATTCCCCAGGTGTAAAAATCTGTGGGTACGGCACTTTCTATAATCTTTATGACCCACATCAGGGCGATCATAGCAACAGGATACAAGGAAGCATGAAATAATCTAGTGAGATCTTTTTTCATAAACGATCAACAATTTAGAAAGAGAGAAAATATAAATGTACAAAGTTGTTGGCAATTTTTGGTATAGTTTTTCGTATAATTAAAAGTGCTTTTTTTCGCTGAAATTGTGGCGCGATCAGTTCTTTCTTGTTGTACTGCCTTCCAAAGTGAAAAAAATGATCAAAATTGACTGAAATTTTATTTTTTTTGCCGAAAAGCATTTCTTAATCATATGATTTCCCTACTTTTGTTTCTTGCTTTTTTAAGAACACCTGGAATTTATGTAGAACATTCGTTGTAATTATCGCGTTTACACTATTACTTGTTTTATCCGGCAAATCTTATTATAATCCTTATTTTATTAAATGTTTCTTATAATGATATGTATTAAAAAAATTCGTACCGTAGCAATGTTGAGTTTAGCATTGTTGCTTCCTGTTACATTTGTACATGCCCAAAATGGCGCTGAATCGGCAGAGAAGTTTATACGCGCTTTGCGTATAATCGATTTTGCATACGTAGAGCCTGTGAGCGATGATGATCTTGTTGAGGATGCCATCAGAGGTATGTTGAAAGAACTTGATCCACATTCGGTTTATCTTTCTGCAGAAGAACTCAAAGAAGCCAACGAACCCTTGCAGGGTAGTTTTGACGGAATTGGCGTGCAGTTTAATATTATTAATGATACCATTGTGGTGGTATCACCTGTTCCTGGTGGCCCCAGCGAAAAGGTGGGACTTTTGCCAGGTGATAAAATTGTGACTATAGATGGTGAAAAGGCTACCGGTAGCAAAGTAACCAATAATTTTGTGATGGAGAGACTCCGGGGAGAGCGCGGAACCAAAGTAAGAGTTGGTGTTTATCGACGTCCTGTTGATGAAATTTTGAATTTTACCATTACACGAGATAAAATTCCGATCAATTCACTAGATGCCGCTTTTATGGCTACTTCCGAAATCGGTTATATTAAAATCAACAGATTTTCGCGAACCACCATGAATGAATTTAATGATGCTCTGGAAGATTTGCTTGCTCAGGGAATGTTGCATCTTATCCTGGACCTCAATTATAATTCAGGTGGATTCTTAGATGTAGCCATTGACCTGACTGATCATTTCCTGGAAAGCAACAAACTGATTGTTTATACAGAAGGAAACGCAAGTCCTACCCAAAAATTTAACTCTACCAGCCGCGGAAATTTCAAATCTGGTAAACTTGTTGTACTGCTCAACGAAGGTAGTGCCTCAGCCAGTGAAATTGTTTCCGGAGCTGTTCAGGACTGGGACAGAGGATTGCTTATTGGAAGAAGGTCGTTTGGTAAAGGACTTGTGCAACGACCTTTTGAACTGCCCGATGGAAGCGCCTTACGGCTCACCACCGCCAGATATCATACCCCTACTGGCAGAAGCATACAGAAGCCTTATGATGAAGGTAAAGAACAATACTATCTGGATTTGAGCGAAAGACTCAAAAGTGGCGAATTGGTTAACGTTTCCAATATTTCTTTCCCCGATTCATTAAAATATCTCACCAAACTTAATCAGCGTGAAGTGTATGGCGGAGGCGGTATCATGCCCGATTTTTATATCCCACTGGATACTACCAGCATTTCCGATTATTATGGCAAATTATTGCGCTCAGGAGCCATCAACACATTTAGTATTGAGTACACCAACGAGAACCGGAAGCAACTTAGTTCAAAATATGCAAATGTTGAGGTGTTTATGGAGGAATTCCAGGTTACTGATGAGATAATGGACCAGTTGCAGGAGCATGCTCTTTCTCAAGGTATTGAAAAAGAAAACGGAGATAAGGATGATAGCATTGATATTCGTATCCAGTTAAAATCTTTAATAGCACGAAGCTTGTGGGATTTTAGTGCTTTTATTCAAATGCGTATGCAAGATGATGAAGCCTACCTTAAAGCCATTGAGATTATTGAAGATGATACATTCGATGCAATGAAAATAAAATATAAAAATTAACGGATAATGACCCAAACATTGTTTTCATGAGTATTACCATCATCATTATCATTATTACCGCAATAACTTCTTTCCTGGCTTTTAACAACCCGGAAACATTTTACAAAATGAAGTTTAACGCTTATCTGGTGCACCACAATAAACAGTGGTATCGTTTTTTCACCTATGGATTGATACATGCCGACTGGATGCACCTTTTCGTGAATATGTTTGTGCTCTGGTCTTTTGGAACAATGGTTGAAAGTTTATTTGCCAATAATTTCGGAAACCTCTCTTCTTTGTATTTTCTTGTACTATATATTGGTGGAATTGCTTTTTCTTCCCTGCCTTCTTATGGTAAGCACAAAAATCATGATTTTTACAATGCTGTGGGAGCCAGTGGAGCGGTTTCAGCAGTGCTTTTCTCCAGTATTCTGATGTATCCTCAGGGATCTGTCGTTTTTATCTTCTTTCCAGTACCCATACCTGCCTGGATATTCGGTATCCTTTATCTTGTCTATTCTGCCTATATGGCAAAAAGGGGCAGCGATAATATTGGGCACGATGCTCACTTCTGGGGTGCAGTTTTCGGGTTGGTATTTACCATTATACTCCGACCTGCCTTTGTTGGTGAGTTTTTGCAATATATTTTTTAAAATAAAGGATCTGAATGATCGATGCTTGTTTACTGAATGATAAGAAATATTTTATGCCGGTCGTTTTTTACTACCGGCATTTTCTTGTTATAAAACAAAAAGGAATTTTTCCATCGGTTTTGGGAAGCGTATCTCGCTTAACAATCAAATATGAGCACCAATGAATTTAACCTGTAATGCTATTATTCCACATGGTTGGGGCACGTTCCCGATCTGAATAATGTAATATTTTTTGCATATGAATTATGTTTACTGGAATGGTGATTTTACAAGAAAAGATCAACTGAGAATTGATCCTTCTAACAGGGCATTTCGTTTTGGTGACGGCTTTTTTGAAACCATCAGATGCGCTCAGGGAAAACCCCTTTGGATGAAATACCATTTCAACAGGATATTGAAAAGTATGGATCTGTTAAAGTTAAATATCAAATATTTTTCTGATCAAAAAAGCCTCGAACATATTATTACCCATCTCCTTGAGATCAATGATCAACAACAAGGTGTGCGACTCAGGATTTCTTTTTTCAGAGATGCATCGGGAAACTATAAACCCAACAAAAATGATCTGGGTATGCTCATAGAGACTTTTACCCTTGATCACCTTCGTTACAAATCTAACAATACCGGACTAATGATGGGCATCTTTGAAGATATGATCAAAAATAATGACCCTTTAAGTCATCTGAAAACTTCGAGTGCTTTGATTTATGTGTTGGCTTCTGTTTATGCTGAAAGTAAAAAATGGGATGATTGCTTTTTATTGAATGAGTCTGGCTTTATTGCTGAGGCAACAAGTTCCAATGTGTTTATGGTAAAGAATAATCAGCTGTTTACACCTGATCTCGATCAAAACTGTGTGGCAGGGGTAATGCGCAATGTTGTTGCTGATATTGCCTCCCATAACGGTTACAAGATCAGTGAATGTGCCCTGCATGCTCAGGATCTTTTAAAAGCAGATGAGGTTTTTTTAACCAATACCATCAATGGAATTCGCTGGGTAAAAGGGTTGGGTGTGAAAAGATATTTTCACGAAATCGCTGAAAAAATTGTATTTTTAATCAACAAAGAAGTAGATCGTTACTTAAATATTTAATGAATATTTTTAGCAATGAACCGAGTCATAACATTACCAATGACGTACACGCGGATGATTAGATTTCGTAGCATGGACAAAAATACAAAACCGGAGTTTTGGCGAGCTCCATCTGACCGGATTAATCAAATTATGAACAGATGAACCGAGCCATGACAAAGTTTTTGACATACACGCACATGATTATAATGCGCGGCATGTAAAGCATGAAGTCAGACTGTTAGCGAGCTCCAT
>CAZPVB010000062.1:17044-19780 GCA_964589855.1 uncultured Bacteroidales bacterium | reverse complement strand
CAACCCTGAACGAATCACCGTATGCAGGAATGCCTGCGGAAATCAATTGCTCATATCGTATATTTTCAAACTGTTTTCCTTTGTACTTTTTATCGATCTTCCATGGTATTTTTTTGTCTCCTTCTTTATATTCCTCCAGGTCGGTATCTTTGGTTTTAGGATCAAAATAACTATTTAAAAGTTCTTCAGCCATAACAACATGTACTTTTTTAAAAGTGTATGGGTTGAAGGTTGTTATTTTTACATACTCAATATTTTTTCCTACTGCCAGGCCAGTGTTGCTGGGTAATGTCCAGGGTGTGGTTGTCCAGGCCAAAAAATGAATTTCCTCTTCGTTGTTGTCAAATAAAAATTCAGATCGTTCATTGCGAACAATTTTAAACTGTGCTGTTACCGAATTATCTTTTACATTGCGATAGCATCCGGGTTGGTTGAGCTCATGTGTGCTCAGTCCGGTACCGGCAGCGGGAGAATAAGGCTGGATAGAATAACCCTTGTACAGCAATCCTTTTTCATGAAGTTTGCTCAGCAAATACCAAACTGTTTCAATATATTTATTGTCAAAAGTTATGTAAGGATCATCCAGATCTACCCAATATCCCATTTTCCGGGTAAGGTCATCCCATGTGTCCTTGTATTTCATTACATCCTTGCGGCAAGCCTGATTATACTCAGCGATGGATACTTTCTTACCAATGTCTTCTTTGGTAATCCCCAGCATTTTTTCAACGCCAATTTCAACGGGCAATCCGTGGGTATCCCATCCTGCCTTTCTTTTTACGTAAAACCCTTTTTGGGTTTTGTATCTGCAAAAAATATCTTTAATTGCCCGTGCCATTACATGATGTATGCCAGGCAATCCATTGGCAGAGGGCGGGCCTTCATAAAAAACCCAGGGTGTATGATCTTTTCTTTCCTCCAGGCTTTTTTCAAAAACCTTTGATCTTTCCCATTCTATCTGTACTTCCTTGCTGATTTTAGAAAGATTTAAATGCTTGTATTCCGTGTACTTTTTTTGCATTTGATGTAGATCCATTTATTAAATTGCTGATAATCAAATCTGATTATTGTTGAAAATTAAGGGGCAAAATTATAAAAAAAATGAGTATAAACAGGATATTTCTTTCATGATTCACTATGATGAATTTCTTTAGCAGAACAGGTGATTTCTACGGGTTAATTTTACCTGTCAGAAAGGGGTAATCCCTACATTTAAGAAAACTTTAATTTTCTTTAATCTTGTATTGTTAAAAAAACAACTAATATTGTACTACCATAGGTTTTCGATATGAATATGGAAAATATGAATAATCAGACAAAATTAACAGATAAAATAGCAAAAAAAATAGTTTTAATACTCGTTTTCTTGTTGTTTACTTTTTCTAAACTGTATGCAGGTTTTACCAGTGACGGGGTTTTATATGTCACTGGAATTGTCGAAAGGGGTTACGATCCCATCAATGAGGCGGATGTAAAAGTATACCTTAATAATCAACTAATCTATTCGGATCAGTCTAATCATAAAGGATGGTTTTCTTTTACCCTGGATCTGGGACAGGAATATGTTGCAGAGTTTACAGCACCAGGCATGATCACCAAAAAACTGGCATTTGATACGCGGTTGGAAGGCAAAAATACAAAAGAAACCTATTTTGAGTTTGATTTTGCTGTAGACCTTTTCCCTGAGGTGGAAGGGATTGATTTTTCCTTTTTTGATGACCCTTTATCAACAATTGGTTATATAGATGAGATCAAACGTTTCTTTTTCCGGGAATCGGAAACATCTCCCCGGCTGCGTAAAGCCAATCAGATACATCGAAAAGTGATAGATATTGTTCGCAGACGCGATTCCTATGACAAGCAAATAGAACAGGCCGACATACATTTTGATACAGGCAATTTTGATATGGCTAAAAGTTCTTATGAAGAAGCATCCGGTTTTCTTCCTGACAAAGAGTATCCCAAACAAAAAATCGCTGAAATAGATGTGCTGCTGGCAGAACGAAAGCAAAACCAGTCTCAGTACAATTCATTGATCGCCTCTGCTGAGAAGGATTATAACAAAGGTATGTATGAAAGTGCGCGTGAAAAATACCGGCAAGCCTCCCTTTTAATGTCTGGAGATTCTTTTGCCAACAACAAAATTTCGGATATTGATGATTTTATAAAGCAGCAGGAGAATGCCAGAAGCGAATATACACGTTTAATATCCATTGCTGATGCTGCTTTTGAGAGTAAATCTTATGATATGGCTAAATTGAGATACCAACAGGCTGCCGATCTTATGCCTGATGAATCTTATCCGGAAGAGCGAATCTCAGACATTGAGAAAATGCTTAACAATGGCACCAATACAGATGCTGAATATGCCAAACTTATTCAAAAAGCAGATACTTACTTTGGATTGAAAAAATTGGAAGATGCCAAAAAATGGTATCAATCTGCACAAAGTCTCAAACCTTCCGAGTCTTATCCTCAAAATCGCATTGGTTTGATTGAACAAATGCTTGATGAACAAACCATGATGGCAGCAAAGCAGAAAGAGAAAGAAAAGCAGGAACGGGAAGATCAACTCAGGCGGGAGCGGGAGCTTCGGCAAAAACAGCACCTTCAGGAACAATCGGAAAAAGAAAAACAAGAAGCTTTGGCGTTGCAAAAAGAAAAAGAACGCAGGGAGGAACTGAAACGTAAGCAGGAAGAGGCCGAGAAATTGGCTTTGCAGAGAGAACAAAGAGA
>CAZPVB010000062.1:0-16944 GCA_964589855.1 uncultured Bacteroidales bacterium | reverse complement strand
CAAAGAGAGAAGGAAAAAGAGCAGGCCCTTGCATTGCAAAAAGAAAAAGAACGCACGGAGGAACTGAAACGTAAGCAGGAAGAGGCAGAGAAATTGGCTTTATTGAGAGAACAGCGCGAAAAAGAAAAAATCGCTGCTTTGCAGAAAGAAAAAGAAGAAGAAGAAGAAAAGAAAAAACTTGAGGAAGAAAAACTTGCAAAGCAACGGGAATTTGAGAGAAGAAAAGCGCTTGCACAACAACAGCAGAAGCAAAATTCCGGGCAAAAAGTATCAGGAAAACAAAGTGCAACCAGTGAATCAGATGTATTTGAATATAATAAGGCATTGAAAGAGGGCAATAAATATTTTTCTCAAAAGCAGTATTATAAATCCCGCGATGCTTACCAGTTGGCTCTTTCTTATCAACCTGGTGATCAATACTGTGAAGAGAAAATCAGGGAGATCAATTCCATTTTTGCAAAAAGTGAGGAGATGGAGAATTTCTACAAGCAAGGTTTTTTTGATGTTTCCAATGTGCATGAAAAGATTGTGAACAATGGCGAAAAAAAGTATTTCTTTGTACCCTTTGATAAAAGACGCACTGGTAGTTATTTGCTCATGCAGGCCGACAACGTGGAGGGTAAACCTATAAGGTTGTATGTAAACTATGGTTATGATAATACCAAGAATGGAGGATTTTCCATTGTATTAGATGATAAGCAGGGTGTTTCGGATGTAATGATTGATATAAGCAGTCAAAACCGCTGGATAACAGAAAACAATAACTGGGTAAGTATTTATCCACTGGGTGGTGAAATAGATGTGCATAACATAAAAGTATTTTTTGGAGATCAGCAAGCCTCTGGAATCTCTGAATAGCTATAAAAAAGTAAATTGCTTACTGGAAAAATGGCATACAAAAAAACCACCGGGTTGAAAACATCCGGTGGTTTTTTTATTATAACATATACACAACTGCCAGGTAATAATTTGATATAAACCCGGAGTCACTGAATCTATTCTTCTTCTTCCTGCTCTGCTTCGTAAGCTTTGAGGAGTTTATCCTGCACATCGGAAGGTACTTGCTGGTATTCAGCGAATTTCATTCCAAAGTTTGCCCTTCCACTGGTTAATGAGCTTAATGTTGTGCTGTACTTATTCATTTCAGCCAGGGGTACTTTTGCTTTAATCTTCTGATAATTTCCTTCTGAATCCATACCCATGATAATGGCTCTTCTTCCCTGAAGATCGGTCATTACATCGCCCATCTTTTCTTCGGGCACCATTACCTCAACATCGTAGATAGGTTCGAGGATTTTGGGTCCTGCATTCTTGAATGCCTCTCTGAAAGCGTTTCTACCGGCAAGTTTAAAAGATATCTCATTGGAATCAACCGGGTGCATTTTTCCATCATAAACATTCACCACAATGTCGCGGGCATAAGAACCGGTGAGCGGTCCTTCCTCCATTTTCTCATTGATGCCTTTAAGGATGGCAGGCATAAATCTGGCATCAATAGAACCACCTACAATACAGTTGTTGAAAACGAGCTTTCCACCCCATTCCAGTTCATGTATATCTTGTCCGCGAACAGGGAACTCTGTTTGATTCGACATTCCTTCGTGATAGGGTTCGATCATCATGTGTACTTCACCAAATTGCCCTGCGCCACCTGATTGTTTTTTGTGGCGATACATTGATTTGGCATTTTTAGTAATGGTTTCACGGTAAGGTATTTTAGGTGAATAGAATTCAATATCTACCTTGCTGAGGTTTTCAATCATCCATTTGGCTACATTAAGGTGCAGTTCTCCCTGCCCGCTTAAGATGACTTGCTTGAGTTCTTTGGAGTGCTCAAAAAGCAAAGTAGGATCGATATTGTTCATCTCTTTTAAAACTCCGGCCAATTTTTCTTCGTCGGCAGCATTTTTTGCTTTTACTGCCTGCCTGATTCTGGGCTCTGGAAATACGATCGGCGCAACGCTTTTGCTTTCATTTTTAGAGGTTGTAAGGGTAGTGTTTGTATGACTATCCTTCAATTTTATGGTTGCTGAAATGTCTCCCGGCATTACCTTGTCAACTTTTTGACGGTTTTTACCGGCAACAATGAATAATTGCGAGAGTCTTTCTTTACTGTCTGTGGTACTGTTTATCAAGTCAATGGATTCAGAAACGGTACCATCGTACACTTTAAAGAATGAAATTTCTCCTAAGTGCTGTTCAATAGCGGTTTTAAAAATAAATGCTGTCGCCGGGGCATCAGGATTCATTTCCATATCTTCACCTTCTGTAGATTTTTCTTTGGCAACTTCCAGTGGATTTGGAAAGCTTTCGCTGACAAATTCGAGAAATCTTCCAACACCCTGGTTGTGTTTGGCACAAGTACAAAATGCCGGGAACATAGTTCTGGTGCTTATCCCTTGTTTGATACCACGGGAAAGTTCTTCGGAAGTGAGGGTGCCGTTTTCGAAAAATACTTCCATGAGTTCTTCCTCACTTTCGGCAGCAGCTTCAATAATTGCATTCTGATATTCTTCTGCTTTTGCTTTTTCACTGTCGGGTATATCACTGATCTCTGGTTTTCCACCATCTTTGGGGAATTTATAAAGTTTCATCTCAAGTACATCCACCACGCTATCGAAACCAATACCAGCATTGACAGGAAACTGAGCTGGAATAACCTTGTCGCCAAATTGCTGTTTAAGTTGTCTGAGGGTTTCATCGAAATTGGATTTTTCGTGATCGAGTTGGTTGATGACAAAAGCAGCAGGTTTGTTTAATGCTGAAATATGCCTCCAGGTAATTTCAGTACCCACTTCTACACCATTTTGAGCGTTAACGGCAATTACAGCAGTATCTGCCACCTTCAGTGCTGCCACTACTTCACCAATAAAATCATCAAAGCCGGGGGTGTCGATAATATTAATTTTTTTACCTGCAAATTCTGAATACATAACAGTAGAAAAAACAGAGGCTTGTCTCTCCAGTTCTATCTCTCTGTAGTCAGAAACAGAGTTCTTATCATCTACCGATCCCCGGCGGTTAATAACGCCACCTTCAAATAGCATCGATTCCGCAAGGGTTGTTTTTCCTGATTTGGTTCCACCAACCAGCGCAATGTTTTTAATTTCGTTTGTTTGGTATACTTTCATTTTTTAATGTTTTTTGAGGATATTGGAACAAAGAATCCAACAATCATTATGCATAAATGAGACTAATTATTTTGAAATTTAAAAAGAAAACGTAAACCGATCAAAAAAACCAGGCGATCTTTTTGTTAACCCGGTTAAGTATCCATGAAACTATAACCCGCCTTGCATACGATTGCGATCGGAAGGCGTGTTTATATTGTTTCATAACCTTCTCAAACGGGTTTTACATCTAAATTGATCCATACCCGAATCCTTCTTTTTTGAAAAAGTTGCTAAAGATATGAAAAAACTGATAATCTGAAACAAAAATGGTTTAAATTTTAAATGTTGTAAGATTTACAAATTGTTGCAGCCTCAGTTTTATATCTTCGGGTTGGATCTGGGTTAATTTTTCAGTGCCGAGTTGTTCTACAGCAAAACTTGCCAATGCCGATCCATAGACCAGCGCATTTTTTAAAGTGTTGAAGCTGGTATCGTTTTTCATGGCAATATATCCCATAAATCCTCCGGCAAAAGTATCACCGGCTCCGGTAGGATCGATAACTTCTTCCAGGGGTAGGGCAGAGGCAAAGAATATCTCCTTTCCTGAGAACAAAAGGGCGCCATGTTCTCCTTTTTTAATGATAAGATGTTTGGGCCCCATGGTAAGTATTTTTTTTGCCGCTTTTACCAGAGAATATTCTCCTGAAAGTTGTCTGGCTTCCTCATCATTAACGGTAAGGATATCTACCATTTTTATTACTTCCAGCAGATCGTCCCAGGCTGTATCCATCCAGAAATTCATAGTGTCCATGCAGATAAGTTCAGGGCGCTCATCCATCTGCCCGATCACTTTCCTTTGTATAGCAGGAGTAAGGTTGCCCAGCATCAAATATTTACTTTTTCTGTATGAAGCAGGCAGTACCGGATCAAAATCTTCCAGCACATTTAATTCCGTTGCCAGGGTATCACGCATGTTCATATTATCATGATACTTACCTTCCCAGAAAAAGGTTTTTCCTTCCGGTATTATTTTAATTCCCTCAATGTTTATATTTCTTGATTGTAGTAACTCCAGATAGCGATGGGGGAAATCGCCTCCCACAACAGAAACAATTCTGATGTTGTTGGTCAGATGGCTGGCAGCCAGTCCGATATAAGTGCCCGCGCCTCCCAGTATTTTGTCTGTTTTTCCGAATGGAGTTTCAATTTTATCAAATGCAACAGTACCTATGGCAAGTAAACTCATTTTCTCATTGTCGTTTTTTGATTGTTATTAAAAAAACTTACTTCTTTTTTAACGAAAGAAAAATTAATTATTCAACTGTTACAGATTTGGCCAGGTTTCGGGGTTGATCAACATTGCATCCGCGATGAACGGCAATATGGTATGAGAGAAGCTGCAGAGGAATAGCAGCAACGATAGGAACAAGTGCCTCATCCGTATCGGGTATTTCAATGACATAATCTGCCATTTTACTTACTTCGGTATCTCCTTCCGTTACAATAGCAATGATGGCACCTTTTCTTGCCTTCACCTCTTGTATGTTACTGATCACTTTATCATAAGCTCCCTTTTTGGTAGCAATGACCGCTACGGGCATATTGGCATCGATCAATGCAATAGGGCCGTGTTTCATTTCTGCTGCCGGATACCCTTCGGCATGTATGTAAGAAATCTCTTTAAGTTTAAGCGCACCCTCCAATGCCAATGGAAAGTTATATCCCCGTCCGAGGTATAGGAAATTAGGGGCATATTTGAAGATCTTTGATATTTCCAGTATTTGTTTATTTACCTCAAGTGCTTTCTCTACTTTTCCAGGCAGTGCCTCCATTTCTGCGAGCAACTGATAAAATCGACTTTTGGGAATAGAGCCTTTTTTATCAGCAATAGACAAAGCCATAATTGCCAGTATGGTAACCTGGGCAGAAAATGCTTTTGTAGAGGCAACACCGATCTCTGGGCCTGCATGGGTATAAGATCCTGCATGCGTAGCACGCGCAATGGAAGAACCCACAACATTGCATATTCCCAAAATGGTGGCACCTTTTGATTTTGCCAGTTCAATAGCTGCCAGGGTATCTGCTGTTTCACCAGACTGACTGATGGCAATCACCACATCATCCTCGTATATCACCGGGTTCCGGTATCTGAACTCTGAAGCGTATTCAACTTCAACAGGAATACGGGTGAGGTCTTCAAAAAGATATTCGCCAACCAGTCCGGCATGCCATGAGGTACCGCAGGCGATAATGATGATACGCCTGGCATTGAGTATCTTTTGCTCATAGTCGATAATCCCACCGAGTGTGGCAATGCCTTTGGATGCGTTCAGCCGCCCTCTCATAGAATCCTTTATAGAGCGGGGTTGCTCAAAAATCTCTTTCAACATAAAGTGGGGAAATCCACCCTTTTCGATGGCAGATAACTGTACTTCGAGTTGTTGAATATACGGGTACTTGTCTTTGTTATGGATGGTTTTGATCTTAAGTTCGCCTCCGCGATGAAGCATTGCAACTTCCTCGTCATCGAGATAAACAACATTTTTGGTGTATTCTACAATGGGTGTGGCATCGGAGGCAATAAAAAACTCATCATCACCAACCCCGATCACCAGCGGACTACCCTTCTTGGCAGCAATGAGCATATCGGGTTGCTTTTTGTCAATAATAACAATAGCGTAGGCACCAACCACATGATTGAGAGATATTCTTACCGCCTCAAACAAGTCAACGTCTTCCGACTGTTGTATGTCTTCAATAAGGTGAACCAATACTTCTGTGTCGGTTTCGCTGTAAAAGTGATGTCCTCTGTTTACCAATTCCTCTTTTAAGGAGGCATAGTTTTCAATTATACCGTTGTGTATCAGCGCCAATTCCCTGGTTTCGCTGTAGTGTGGATGTGCATTTACATCGTTGGGTTCTCCGTGGGTGGCCCATCTTGTATGAGCAATGCCAATGGTTCCCTCCAGATCTTTCCCCTGCAACATATTTTCCAGTTCGGCCACTTTTCCGTGGCTTTTGTAAACTTTGAGGGTTTCATTAAGCAGTGCAATCCCTGCACTGTCGTAACCTCTGTATTCCAGTCTCTTCAACCCTTTTATTAAAATAGGGTGTGCCTGGGCTTTGCCAATGTATCCGACAATTCCACACATTTTAAAAAGAATTAGTTACCAATTAGTTTTGTGTATTTAATTTCCACCCGCATGCTTTCGGATGATTGTGTTCTGCCTGGTCCTTTCAAAACTGCTCTGCCAGCGTTCTCAACCGATCCGCTGATCCTGAGATACAGCGGAGTGTTTTCAATGGTTCCGTCCATGACCCTTTGGAAGTGTTGTGTAATATTGAAAGAATACTCCATTTTATCTTCATCAAGGTTTCCGCCAAAGTAATCTGATCCCAGTGATTGGTCAACAAGGCTGAGAAATTCTGAATTTTCTTGTTCATCTTGTCCTTCTGCCCCTCTGAGTAATATCAGCGCAGATGCAATATCAAGTGTATCATCCAGGAATTCCTGATCGAGCGGGATAATGAGTTTTGCTGAATTAATGGCAATTTCCTGTTGCTGAAGATTAAAATCATCTATGAAAGGGATTTCTACTTTGACCCTGAATCTTCCCATGGATTGAATAAAGAGCAGACTGTCACTGATCTCTGCCTCTTCATTATCTAGTTGAACCTGGATTTCAGGTGCTACATTCTGGTAATCAAAATTATTAAAATAAGTATATCTTCTGTTTTCGGGTGTGTTTAATGGCAGGGTAAATCTTCTTTCAATACTATCTCCATCGTGCTTGTAGTAAATTGTCATGTTGGAGAGCGCCAACCGTGCATCGAGGAATGCCAGAGCACCCATTCCGTTCACGGGTAAAGATTCAATGTAAAATCCTTTAAAAAATCCCCGGAAATCGTCGTTACTATTCAGGTTTTGGGTGGTTGAGGGATTGTCAATAAATTTTCGTGCAAATTCTTCTGTAAGGGGTATTCTTAAGTGGGGAGCTGTTTTATTGACGGTATCATTTCCCAAAAATATGGAGTCCATGGGAATGTCAAAATCTGATTGCATATTGATAGGGTTGTTGAATTTTTCAACAACGTTGTTGGAATAAAGGGTCCCTTCGGGAAGGGTGTCGGATAATTCATAAACATTTATATTGAGTTTGGCATCGGGATCACCGAAATAATCGACGGTTGCAAGGCTAAGCACAACCGAGTCTACGAGTATTTCTTCGGGATTTCGTTCACCGGCGATATCAAAAGAAGGTGAGGAAGGGATGGCTTCGGTATAGATACCTGCCAGGGTATTTCCAAATACCCCATCGCTGTAAAAACCAAGCAAATTGCGCTGTGCCAGCGACGAAGGCACGGAGTCTTCAGATTGGGTAACGCTTTTGATGGTAAGGGTATCTGTTGCATTAACATCCAGTTGTCCGTCAATAAGATCCTGACCGATAGTATCTAGTTCGGATGTACACGATTGCCAGAAAAGAAAGGATGAAATAAGGAGAAGAGGGTAAAACAAAGATTTTAAACGGAAAAAACCCCGGCAATGCCGGGGATTAAATATGTTTCTCAAAACAGTATATGTTTTAAATTTACACTATGATTTTATTCTATGGTTTGCAAACGCAAAGTTAGGATAAAAATTATTGTGAGAGAACAGATTCCTGCACAATAATTTCATCGTAGAACTCATTGTATGCAGCAATATAATTTTCGGGTTTTTGGTATTCCAGAACGGGTTTTCCGGATTCTCTGGCATATTTTTCCAGTTCGGGATTTATTTTTTCACTACCAAAAATAATTCCATCAGCGTAATCCATGGCTGTTTTGCTCAGGTTTACATAGGTGGGGTCTTTAAGCTTTTCAATTTTTTCCTGAGGAACTCCCTGTGTTTCGAATTTTGCGGATAAACCGGCATCGAGTTTACCTTCGAACTGGTCATCATAAATTGAATAAACTACTTTGGTATCAGAAAACATGCCGATATCTTTCAGGGCAATTTTCACATAAACGGGCATAAGTGCCGTGAACCAACCGTTGCAGTGAATAACTGTAGGATCCCAGCTCAGTTTTTTCACTGTTTCGATAACTCCCCGGGTAAAGAAAATAGCCCTTTCGTCGTTATCTGAAAATAGTTTTCCAGCTTTGTCTGAAACGGTAAATTTTCTTTTGAAGAAATCATCATTATCAATAAAATATATCTGCATTCTGGCAGATTGGATTGAAGCAACTTTGATGATAAGTGGATGGTCTGTGTCATTAATGACCAGATTCATGCCTGAAAGGCGTATAACTTCGTGTAACTGGTTTCTTCTTTCGTTGATGTTTCCGAAGCGAGGCATAAAGGTTCTGATTTCTTTCCCTTTTTCTTTGATACCTTCGGGTAAGTTTCTGCCAATAAGGCCTTTGTGGGTTTCTTTGAGGTAAGGGGTGATTTCTTGTTGTACAAAAAGAACTTTGGGTTTTTCCATATATCCGTTTAATTGACTGTTAGTAAAAACTTTATGCAAATTTACACTTTTTTTTACTATTTGTCAATTATTCGCTTAACTTTGCCGACCTTTTTAGCATAGAATAGATGAACTGTGAAGACCATTTTGATATGCAACAAATTGATTATATGAATTTTAATTCTGTGAAACTTTTTTGAAAAATATCTGTTTAAAAATTTGTTTTTTCGTGTCATCCGTTTATTATTTTGAATGGATGATGTTTTAAAACCACAATCCGACACAGAAAGTGAAAATATTCGATACTGTCGAGCAAGTTCGAGCAGAAGTATCCGGGATTCTTTTGCAACATGAAGAAATTGGTTTTGTTCCCACCATGGGTGCCCTGCATAAAGGACATATAGATCTGGTAAAAAGAGCTACAAGGGAAAATGATCATGTTTTCTGTAGCATCTTCGTCAATCCAATGCAGTTTAATAATCCTGATGACTTGCGTAGCTATCCGCGCACATTTGAAAAAGATGTGCGAATGTTGGAAGAAACCGGATGTCAATATCTTTTTAAACCTTCCGTAGAAGAAATATATCCTGAAAAGCCTGCTGAAAAATATGATTTCGGACCTCTCGAAACTGTTATGGAAGGAAAGTACAGACCCGGGCATTTTAATGGAGTGGCAATTGTTGTAAAAAGATTGTTTGATATTATTACACCTCACCGTGCTTATTTTGGAGAAAAAGATCTTCAGCAACTTGCCATTATCCGGTCATTGGTAAAACAGGAGCATTTAAAGGTAGATATTGTTCCCTGCTCTACTGTCAGGGAGTCTGACGGATTGGCGATGAGCTCACGTAATACTCTTTTAACCCCTGATCAGAGAAAGAGAGCGGATATTATTTATAAATTATTGTTGTGGAGTAAAAACAATTTTGCCGGCAAGAGCATACAAGAATTGAAAAACTATGTAGAAAAGCAAATATCTTCTCAGGAAGATATGCACCTGGATTATTTTGAGATTGTTGAACCCGATACTTTAAAACCCATTGACAAAAAGAAACACGGAGATGTTGCTTATGGATGTATTGCCGTAAATTTGGGTGTTGTGCGTTTGATTGACAATATGTTTTTCCATTCCTGATAATATTGGTTATTTTTGCCGTAAAATTATCTGAGTCCAGCATAAAAAGGTTATTGTCCGATAATTTTACGAATGATCACGAATTTAATGATTTGATATTCAGATTGATGGGATAGAAATAAACACGAACGGATAAAATCATGTTTTTAGACCCGATTTATATCTTCTTTTTTTTCGGGTTTACGAAAAATGTGTTCATAAATATTCTTTTTGATTAAATATAAAGCAGAAACCACCTGATATACAAATGTATTTAGTGGTTTAAAAATTAGTATTTGTAAATGTATATAGAGGTACTCAAGTCAAAAATACATCGTGCCACAGTTACCCAAGCCGATTTACATTATGTAGGAAGTATTACCATAGATGAGGTTTTGATGGAGAAAGCAGGGTTGATAGAAAATGAAAAAGTACATGTGGTAAACCTCAACAATGGTGAGCGTTTAGAAACATATGTAATAAAAGGGAAGCGGAACAGTGGTGTAATATGCATGAATGGCCCTGCAGCGCGTAAAGCACAAAAGGGAGATTTGATTATCATTCTTTCTTATGCAATGATGGAATTTGAAGAAGCAAAAAAAATGAAACCTTCTATTCTATTTCCCGATAATCATAACCGTATAACCTGAGAGAGTGTTCGATTTTATCTCAATGTTGCTATTTTCACTAAGTTTGCAAAATACCGGGAAAAGTTCGGATTATTTTATTGCCCGGTAAATAGTATATTCCCGATCAAAAAAACTCAATTTTTACAATTATCTCCAAATCCATGAAAATAAAAGGAATACTGCGAATTGTTTTATTCATGGTTGTTGGAATAGCAATTCTGTGGTTGGTTACCCGAAATCAAAACCTTGAAAAGATCTGGACGGAATTTAAAAACGCTAATTTCTGGTGGGTACTGGCTTCCATGCTATCCGGTATTATAAGTCATTACATACGTGCACTCAGGTGGAACCTGCTTTTGCAATCGATGAATTACAAAACACAAACAGACATTACCTTTTGCGCACTTTTAACGGGTTATCTTGCCAATCTGGTGGTGCCCCGCCTGGGTGAGGTTACACGTTGTGCCACCCTTTCCAGATATTCCAAAATACCTTTCAATTCTCTGGCTGGCACTGTGGTGGCTGAGAGAGTGCTGGATATGATCACGCTTTTGGTTTTGATTTTTCTTACCGTACTGTTTCAATTTCAGTTTTTAGGAGATTTTCTTTCGTATTATATTTTTGATCCGCTCCTCAATTTATTGGATCAGAAAATGTGGTTATTGCTCTTGGGTTTGTTTGTAATCGTGGTTTTGTTTTTTGTTGCCAGAAATTTTTACCTGAAAAGTAAAAGTCTCAAAACAGGTTGGATTTTTAAGATCAGGCGTCAGGTAAGTGGTTTTATCAAAGGTCTGGACTCTATAAGGCTACTGGGTAAAAAAGGATTATTTTACGGGTATACGGTTTTGATTTGGTTTTTTTACTTCGTAATGGTTTATCTTGTTTTCTTTGCATTTGGTTCTACCTCTCATCTGGGTATTGATGCAGGATTCACTATTTTGTCAGTTGGTAGTCTGGGCGTAGTAGCACCGGTACCCGGGGGGTTAGGGACCTATCATTTTATTGTGATAAAAACACTTACTGAGTTGTATGATATTACGCTTGAATCAGCCACTTCTTATGCTTATATTGCGCATGGTTCTCAAATGTTGCTCATTATTTTCATGGGTGGTATTGCCTATTTTTATTTGGGATGGATTTATAAAAACAAATCAGAAAATTATATTTCTCAGGATGAACAAGACTGATCTTATAAAACAAAAAATCTTAAGTGGTGAGGTGCTGATGACCCGTTTGCAAAAATGGAGAGAAATGGGAAGCAGCATTGTTTTCACCAATGGATGTTTTGATATGATACATGCCGGGCACATTGATTATCTCTCGCGGGCATCGGAGCTGGGAGATGTTCTTTTGATCGGTTTAAATACAGACGATTCGGTAAAAAGGTTGAAAGGAGAAGATCGACCGGTTTATGATGAAATGTCGAGAGCCATGATGCTGGCATCTTTTTTCTTTGTGACCGCTGTAGCTTTTTTTCCGCAGGATACACCCTACGAACTAATCAAAAAGGTACAGCCCGATGTATTGGTGAAAGGGAGTGATTACAAAGCAGAAGACATTGTTGGATATGACATTGTAAAAGAAAGAAAAGGGAAGATTGTCACCATGGATTATCTGCCGGGTTATTCCACCAGTTTGGTGATCAAAAAGATAAGAGGTGAAAAATAATATAAAGTTTTGTCGTGCCTTTTAACCCTTCCCTTAATTTCAACAATGCTCTAATAAGCCCCGATCACCTGTCTTAATCCCTTGAGTTGATCATAGGGTTGTTGGTATGGAATTTCTGTTGCACTGGCAGATTTTACCGTTCCGGTTTGGATAAATTCGAGTGCTTGTTTCAGAGAAGCTTCTTCCGTATCGCCGAATCTTCTGGTCAGATCATCGTCTGCAGGGATATCTACCGGCAGTCCATCAAAATATTCACCTTCACCATTTGCATTGTCAATTCGGAAGTTGATGGCAACAATAGCCAGCTCCTGAAAAGAGAATGGCAGCATACCAACAGGTTTACCATGTGTATTGTCTCCAACAATGGTAACCGGTAAAAAGGGTTTTAGTCCGTTAATGACCAGTTCGCTGGCGGATGCCGTTTGGTCGGTGGCGATGGTGATTAGTCTGTTGATATTCAACATGGTTTCTACTTCATTGAAAGGTTCATCCTGGTTGTTTTCCTCGGCCTGAACATCATTGAATACATATTTAGAGAAGGTTTGATCTTGAACCATATCCCCACCTATCATGGATGCCAGAGAGTTGGCGATGGACGTGGCTCCTCCGCCATTGTACCTGAGATCAAGAATGAGTTCGTCAATATCCTGTTGGGCAAATTCGCTGAAAACGGTTTTTAGTTCTTCCTCTGTTGGTTCTGTGAAACCCTGTAAAACAATATATCCAATATTCATGTCATCAAGGGAGATGATTTCATGGTGCAACACTGTATTCATAATGATTTCCTGCTTCATATCGTTTATTTCCACAAGATTTCCCTCCTGATCCTCAAAAACAAAATCATTGGTTACACCTTCTGTATTATTTCCCAGCAATCCACTTATGTTTAATCCGGGAGTTATGGTTGTACCGTTTATTTCCCGTATAATCCAGGATCGTCTGACCCCGGATTCGTAAAGGTTGGTTGTTTTATAAACAAAATTTACCCGAAGTTCTCCCTGAGCATCGTAAGAAAAACTCAAACCATGTCCTACAAACTTTGATTCTTCCATGTAAGCTAAAAAAGAATCGAGATCGGTAATATAACTCCACCTGTCTAAGGGGGTATATCTTATTGCTTCCATCACTTCCATGATAGATCCATAGTTTGAAATATCGATATCAGGTATCTCGTTGTTCCAGTAATACCAGTCTTTCATATGATCGTAAAACGCCTGGTTTTCTCTTTCAGTGGGATCTGGTTCTGTGTCATCATTTTTATTGCAGGAAGAAAAAGCAATGATGAGGGAAGCAAGAGCAAAAAACCGGAATATAAATGGTCTGAATTTTTGTGATTCCATGATCGGTTTAATATTTAGAGAAACAGATAAAAAAATAACGATAAACTAACGCAGAAATTAAACAACTTATTCTGTAAAGAGTTCGCTTCTTTCCACAACCTCAATCATATCTCCGTCATTCAAAGTTCTTGAAACAGCCCTGAAAGGACCAGTAACTACTTTATCATCAATGGCAATACCTTCCTCAAGTTCAATATGGTTGGTATCCTGGATGCCTGACTTTACTTTCGTAAGTGTTACTGTTTGATCGCTTTCGTTGTAAACAAAAACAAATTCGTTTATGTTTTCCGCCTGATTGTTCAAAGTGTCAGGTTGATCATTTTGCGTTTGGGTGGTATCTTTCTTATTGGTTTCATCACGAGTAGTTACCGCCTGAATGGGCACTGAAAGAACATTGTTGCGAGCACGTGTTCTTATATCGGCAGATGCTGACATACCTGGTCTGAAGGGGGATAAGTGAGGTCTTTCATGATCCAGCAAATGCTCGTAAGAGCTTTGAAGTATTCTGATCTTTACTTCAAAATTTGTCACCTGATCAACTGCCATCCCCTCATTGAGTGCCGAGTTGGCAATGGAAGTTACCAAACCTTTAAACGTTTCGTTTCGCCAGGCATCTATCTCAATATAGGCAGTATCGCCTTCATTTACTCTGATGATGTCGTTTTCATTTACTTCCACAACAACTTCCATCTCGTTCAGGTTGGCAATTCTGAAGATTTCTGTACCTGCAAACTGAGAAGTTCCCACAACTCTTTCTCCCGGTTCAGCATCAAGTCTGGATATTGTACCACTCATAGGGGCAAAAATATTGGTTTTGGTCAGGTTTTCCCGTGCTTCTTTTAGGGTAGCTTCTGCACTTTTTACCTGAAAGGTAGCACCCACAACACTTTGCTCAGCTGCTTCCACTTCTGATTTCGCCACCAGGTATTGGGAGCGGGCAGCATCAAATTCAGATTGAGAAATGGCATCTTGTTCAAAGAGTTGCTCGTTGCGTTCAAAACTGGACTGTGCGTTGATGAATTGTGCTTCTGCCTGTGCTTTTCGGGCTTTTGAATTGGCCAGATTGGCTCTGCTGGTATTCAGTGATGCTTCCACCCTGTCGAGTGCCGATTCATAAATATCAGGATTGATCCTTACCAGCAAATCTCCCCTTTCAACAAAATCACCCTCTTCCATCAAAATTTCAATGATCTCGCCGGAAACATCGGGGCTGATCTTTACCTCTGTAACAGGTTGAATCTTACCACTGGAATTAACAATTTCTATTATATCGCGTTTTTCAACCTTTTCAACCGTCACTTTAATGGCATTTTGTTTTCCTATCCAACCCGCTTGCCGTGCCACAATAACGATGATGATCAGGATTAAAACTGCAAGGAGCGCATATCGGGTTATTTTTTTTCTTTTCATTCCGTTCTTTTTTTATCCTTCTGGTTATTTCTATTCAGAAGGCATTTGTTAGTTTTTTATGTATTTCAATTGATGATAAACAAGTATCTGTTTGTAATGGTCTGTAATCTGAAAACTAAAAACGAAGAGGATTACCCAGATAAAAATCAAGTATCTTCATTCTGAAAATGTACTCATATTTTGCCTGTAGTTTCTCCGATTCTGCTGCGTTGAGTCTGTTTTTCGCATCGTTGTATTCCACCGAGTTAACCATCCCCACATTAAATCTTTGCTCGGTATACCGAAAGGACTCCTGCAAAGCACGGACATTTTTATCGGTAGATGTAAACCTTTTCAGGGCAGCAGTGGCATCGGCATGTGCCTGCTGAATGGTTTGAAACAATTGTTCGCGAACAATTTTGCTTTGTAATTTTGCATTTTCCAGGTTGATCTTTGATCTGTTGATGGTCGATTTTGTTTGAAAATTATTAAAAACCGGGATCGTAAGGAAAAAACCAATGCTTCTGTTTAGGTTGTCGCTAAGTTGATCAGAGAATGGTTTTACACGTGTTTGGGTTTCAAAATCGGGTCCGAATACGACCTCCCCTGATTCTGTCATTCCAATGGGAACTGGTTCGTCAAGCAGAACCACATCCGTAACTTCCAGACTGGCACCAGAATATCCAGTACCGTATGACGCTCTCATGCTCAGGTTGGGACTTCTGCCACCCTTAGCCACCATCAGCGACTTTTCAGCACTTGAAATGCGCAGATCGGCAGATTGTATCTCAGGTTGTTGGTTTACTGCTGTTTGATAAACTTCCAGTGCCGATTGATCGGGGTCTCCCTGTGGATCGACCTCCAATTCAGGAGAATCGATCTGGAAATCCTGATCTTCAGGAAGAAAAAGAATTTGCCGCAAGCTGAGATATGCCAGATCGAGCTGATTTTGCGCATTGACCAGTTGAAGCTCTTCGGTTGCCTGTTGTGCCTGAATAGTGAGTAACGACCCCCTGGGAAGGGTGCCGGCATCAACAAGTTTTTGGGTTCGTTCAACTTGTTGATTGCTGATATCGAGTTGATTGCGTGCATTGTTGACAAGTTCTTCGGCAAATAACACCTGCAGATATGCAGAAGCTACCGAAAGAGCAATGTCGTTATAAGTTTTTTCAAGGTCGTATTTTGTTGCTTCCATCTCCAGTTCGCTTTCCTTGATACTGTTGGTGATTTGAAAACCTCCAAAAAGACTCACCCCACTGTTCACACTAAAATTATTGGATTGAACACTTTCTGTGGCAAATTGATTGGTAAAAGGGTCGACAGTTCTACCAAAGTTATAAGCATGGGCGGCACTGGCATTCAAATTCGGGTATCTGGCCGCTTTGTTCTGCGATAAGTTCTCGCGGGCAAAATCTACAGATAGTTTCTGCTGTTGCAATTGCAGATTGTTATTCCATGCATGGTCAATACAGGTTTCCAGATCCCAGGTGGTGTTTTCATCCTGAGCTGTCGCATGTGGTGTGGTTATAAATGCGGCAAAAATGAAACAAAATAAAGAAACACAGCTGAAAAAAATGTTGATTACGAATTGCATGTTTATTTTTTTTCTTGATACAGTACTGTTTTTTTTCGTTTTAATTTGACGATAATTATTGTTGATCGTTACATTAAATAAAACATACTTTTTTCAATCCTTATATTAAAGATTGTAATTTTACCTGATGTATGGTTTTTTTCCCGGATGATTTTTATTTGATGAACGTATTGAAGAACCCCGGAGTTTTGATATACAGGAATATAAAGTGTTGTACTTTTGAAGTAGTGGACAGAAAACATTCCAAAAGAGAAGTAATGTAAAAAACAATTGTATCTGCCATATTGTTTACCAATATATATTATCATTATTCTCCACTCATGTGAAAATATTGAAATTCCTTTCATTGTAGATTGGGTTCGGAGATTTTCTGGTTCTTTATTCCGACAGGTACTGCATGAATTGTCATTGTAACCGAAATGCTAAACAATGACTGAAGTGGAGAATCATTTGACATTACAGGTGTGAATTTTGCGCATTGAGATTCGAAAATGCTGAGATTTGAATTAATCAATATAATTATATATATCCGTTGGTCGACAGACTAAAAATTAATAAAATGATTTACAGATGAACCGAGCCATGACAATATTATTGACACACACGCGGATGATTAAGATAAATGGAACGCAGATGACACAGATTGA
>CAZPVB010000061.1:0-19820 GCA_964589855.1 uncultured Bacteroidales bacterium | reverse complement strand
GAGTATTGCGCGCAATACGAGCCGAAAAATCGGTTGGCAAGGCAATGGCTTCATCCAGTGCATTGGTATGAAGTGATTGGGTGTGTCCGAGCACAGCAGCCATTGCTTCTACACAAGTTCGGGTTACATTGTTGAAAGGATCCTGTTCGGTCAAACTCCATCCCGAGGTTTGACTATGCGTGCGCAAGGCAAGTGATTTCGGGTTTTTTGGATTGAATTTCTTTACAATCTTTGCCCAAAGCATACGTGCAGCACGCATCTTGGCAATCTCCATGAAATGATTCATCCCAATAGCCCAGAAAAATGATAAACGGGGAGCAAAGGAGTCTATATCCATACCAGCATCAATTCCTGCACGCAAATATTCCATCCCGTCGGCAAGGGTATATGCCAGCTCAATATCGCAGGTAGCACCCGCTTCCTGCATATGGTATCCTGATATGCTGATAGAATTGAACCGGGGCATCTTTTGAGAGGTATACTCAAAAATATCTGCAATAATTTTCATGGAAGGCAAGGGCGGATATATATAGGTATTGCGAACCATAAACTCTTTCAGTATGTCGTTTTGTATGGTACCACTAAGTTTTTCCACCGGCACTCCCTGCTCCTCTGCTGCCACAATGTAAAAGGCCATTACGGGCAAAACGGCTCCGTTCATGGTCATAGAAACCGACATTTTATCAAGGGGTATGTCATCAAAAAGTATCTTCATATCGAGAATAGAATCGATGGCAACGCCTGCTTTTCCCACATCTCCTTCAACACGTTCATGATCAGAATCATACCCACGATGTGTAGCAAGGTCAAAGGCAACAGACAGTCCTTTCTGCCCGGCAGCAAGATTTCTCCGGTAAAAAGCATTCGACTCCTCAGCGGTACTGAAGCCAGCATATTGGCGGATAGTCCAGGGTCGCATTACATACATTGTACTGTAAGGTCCCCTGAGGTAGGGAGGAATCCCGGCAGCATATTCCAGATGTTCCAGATCATTCATATCATGATCAAGATAAACCCCTTTTACATGAATTTGCTCTGAAGTGCACCAGTCTTTGCGAATTTGCTTTTCCTTTTCCCATTCAGAAGATGAAATCGTATTTTGAATGTCTTTTTTATAATCAATTTTTGAAAAATCGGGTCTCATATGTTTTGATATTTGAGATTGTTATGGTTGAAAAATTACAATAAATTTAAAGCATTAAACCTTTTTCAAACGATGCCAAAAATTTGGTTGAAATGCTGAAGTGTTTCCAATAGATTGGTACGCAAACTTATATAATGCTGAACGCCTGCTTCATTGAGCACTTGCACTGAATCAGCAGGGTTTCCGGCAACCACAATCTGCGTATCGCTAAGTTTTTCTCTGATTTCTTTTATTGCGGGTATCATATCAGCATATTCCTCATCGCTGCTGCAAAGAACAATGATTTCAGGTTTTGCTTCCAGGGCTTTTTCAATACCCTCCTGCAGGTTTTTCACCAAAGGTGCTTCCTGTATCTTATATCCGGCGCACCCAAAAAAACCAGTGATAAAAGAAGCACGCGCTTTACGCATGGTCAGGTTTCCGTGGGTAAATAAATATACCTTGGGTATTTGAAATCCTTTTGAGGCAAAATTCTCTACCGAAAGTCGCAAAGCTTCAAAAGCCTGTGGGCCTCTCCATGGGCGAAGACCACTCAAATCTTTAAATTTCGCAACCGGTTTCAATTTTTCAAGCATGGTCTCCTGAAGATTCGGATACTGATTAACACCAACAAAAATCTGGCGCCTTGTAGCGATGTTCATTTCACGTTTCTGGCATGTTTTGGCAATCTCTTCTTTTATAAACCCCGATTCCACCGCTTTAATAAACCCACCTTCATTTTCAATTTTCACAAACATTTGCCATGCTTCCGATGCGAGATCATCAGTAATCTTTTCAATGTAGTATGATCCTCCGGCAGGGTCAGCAACCTTATTCATGTAAGCCTCATACTTCAGAACTATTTGCTGGTTGCGGGCAATACGATTTGAAATCTGATCGGGTTTTTGGAAAGTACTGTCGTATGGAGCGATACTAATGGTGTCTGCACCGGCTAAACCTGCTGCCATGGTTTCAGTGGTTGTTCGCAAAAGATTTACATGAGGATCATAAACAGATTTGTTCCATTCCGAACTGGTAGCATGGATGTTTATTTTCATTGAATCGGGCGTGGTGGGAGCATATTGTTTCACAATTTGTGCCCACAGAAGTTTCATGGCCCTAAACTTGGCAATTTCCTTAAAAAATTCAGACCCTGTAGCCATGGTAAACTGCATCCGTGGAGCAATATCGTCTACGTTCAGTCCTTTATCCGTTAAATGAGCAAGGTAATCATTGGCATGAGAGAGCGTAAAAGCCATTTCCTGCACTGTATGGGCTCCGGCATTGTGGTAATGCTGCCCATTGACCTGCAAAACATCAAAATGAGGCAGATCGCGCATAGCCAATTCCACGATCTTTACAGTTTCTTCAAGATCTTTTTCCTGTGAATGATAGAATTTATCGTATAGTACAAAATAAGCCAACGGATCAAAATCCATTGATCCTTTTATGTTTTGTATATCAAACCCTGATTTCTTCATATAATCCACTGCTATGTTAAAAAAAGCAGGGTAATTGCGTGAATGTAAAAAGTGGATCGCCACATTATTGAGATCAATATTTTTCAGAAGCAGAGCCACGTCCTCATAAGTTTCTACTTCTGAAACATCAAAGCCTATAGCATGAGCTCCCTTTTGCACGGCATCCCACGCAAGTTTGGCAGATCTTTCCGGATTCTGTTCTAATATATCCTGGCGCACAATCCAGTTGTTTTCTTTGGTGTTTTTGCCGCGCAGGTAAGGAAACTCGCCCGGAGGTATTTGCAACCAAATCAGGTCTTTAAGATCCTCGCTCCGATAGTAGGGTTTAATTTTAATCCCTTCAAGGGTTTGCCAGATCAGCTTTTTTTCATAATCGGCTCCTTTGAGGTCTTCGCGGATCTTATCTTCCCACTGTTTTGTAGAAACAGGGGGAAACTCTTCAAATAAACTATTTTTTTTGTCCGGACTCATATTCGAATTTTTTTCTGTTTGTGAAAAATATGTTTTGATATTGTTAAGATGTGAAAAGGTTTACAAAGTGATGGTAGTTCCATGAAATAAAGTTCAAAATTACAATAAAAACAGGAACTGGTGATGCAACTAATAAGGAAAAAACAAACCATTAAAAGCGCCTAACAAAATGAGTTATTCCGGATAACTGACTACAATGATAAAAATCACTATTGAAAGTTTACAATACAATGATTTTCTCTTGCGCGCATAAAGTTGCTTAACCAGATTTAGACAAGTCCTTTGTCAGGAGGATTCTAATAAGCCATGGCAATAGTTGCTACCCATACCTTTGTGCCTTTTATGCTCAAGATTTTTTCACAGCAAGCCTCCAGGGTTGATCCGGTTGTTACCACATCGTCAACGATCAGCACATTTTTTCCTTGTAACCCATTAGGGTTAAGAAGGTTAAACACAGTACTCACATTTTCCCATCTCTTAAAGCGTGTTTTCCGGGTTTGGGTTTGTGTATGAGAAATTCTCACCAGATTGTTTTTCAACAAGGGCTTTTCAAAAGTTTCTGATAAACCAGTGGCAAATATCTCGCTTTGATTAAATCCTCGCTGATGAAATTTTTTTTCATGAAGTGGTACCGGAATGATCAGATCTACGGGCTGCCACAAAGGACTAACTTTTAAAGATGAACCCAGCATATTACCCAAATAAACCCCAATATCTTTTTTACCTTTATATTTAAATTTATGTATCAGGTTCTGTACCATGCTTCCTTTATGAAAATATAAAAGAGAGGTTGCCGTTTCAATATTAACCCTACCCCAGAAAACACGGGTCAGTTGGTTTTCCCGTTCCAGATGAAAACGGGTTTTAGGCAGTTGATATTTGCAAAACGAACAAATACATTGCTCCTCTTTTATCAAGGCTTGATTACAGGCATTGCATAGCCTTGGGTAAAACAAAGAAAAAAAGTCATTCAGATAAGAAAGGGTCAAAACTCTCTGATATTTTAAAGTTTAGGGGTCTTTATTCATAAAAATAATAATAAATTTGCAAACTTGTAAATTTTAAGGTCTTTAGATTTGTAATGTCTGCGTGATACCTTATGCTTTTTGCTTTTCCTTGATTAAGAAAGCGTTAAATTCAAAAAATTTTGATAACTGAAAGACAAGAGTTTACTATTCTTAAATCACTGTGTTGAAGATAAGCATTACCCATTAATGAAACATTTTCCTGCAGGCAATTTAGATATCTGGAGCAAAGAAAAGAACGAATAAAACAAGCAAAAGAGGATAGATTAAGTAACCCGGAGGCCATTTTCGCGTATTACTATATTAGTTTGTCCTTTTATGTTTATCTCAAAAAGTCAATAACTTACTTAAAATTAAATTTTTAAATTCGATGGAAGGATCAAAAACAAACCGAACCAAACCTTCAAATCCTGGCAAAGAAAACCTGAAAACAACTAGTAATGAAAGCATTTACAAGGGCACCATTATTGTTTTGGTGGTTATTATTGCTGTATTAACTTTTATGTTGATCACCAGCAGGCAATCGCTGAAAGAAGTATCAACGGAAAAGACGATTGTGGATGAACTCAATGCCGAACTCAATGAGGAACTCAACAGTGTTTTGGCAGAATATAACCAGTTTAAGAACGAATATGACAGTGTATTGGTACAACAAGATAGCATCATCCAGGCCAATGCAGAAGAAATCAAAAGATTGATCAATCAACAAAGTGATTATCGTCGTGTGCGACGTCAACTTGATGCACTCAGACAAATAACGCAGAACTATGTCCACGAAATGGATAGCCTTTACGAGGAAAATGAAGTGCTCAGAGCTGAAAATGTGGAAATGGAACAAGAGATCAGAAAAATATCACAAGAAAGCTCTCAATTGGCCGAAACCAAAGAAAATCTTGAAGGACAAGTTGAAGAAGCTGCTGCTTTAAGGGCTATTGAAATAGAAGCAAATGCTATCAGAATACGCGGAAGAGGCAGGGAAGACGTAACAGATAAAGCCAGAAGAACTAACAAAATTGAAATTTGCTTTACCGTAGCAGCCAACCCAGTAGCCGATCCCGGAAATAAAAACGTTTATGCACGAATTGCCGACCCCGACGGGAATATCATGAGGGTAAGTGATTCGGATGCATATTCTTTTACTTTTCAGGAAGATACATTGCAATTTTCCATGAAAGGAGAGTTTAATTACCAGCGTACCGACACCAGTTTATGTCTTGAATGGATTCAAAACATTGACTATGAAGAGGGTATTTATTTCATTTCTCTGTATACTGATCAGTTCAGACTGGGAGAAGCTTCGCTGATGCTTGAATAGAAGATGTTTTGTTTTCAACATCTTTCTTATGTAAATTTTTATCATTTTTAAATCATGTAATATGGAAAAAAATAGCGGTTCGTCTTACAATTCTTCCACATCAGGAAACAGAAAAAAAAGTGCCGCATCAGGTGTGGTTGTTTTTCTTTCCATTTTAGCCCTTTTGCTGGGTATCGCCGGAGCGATATTGCTTCGCGAAACCTTAAGCGCCAGATATGAAATTCAAATGTCAGAAAGACAGGTTCGGCAAGCAACTGCTGAAAAGCAAGACTTGCTTTATCAACTTGATGAAATAGAAAACCGGTATAATGAATTGACAAAAGAATACGAAGAACTCAATGACCTGTTTCTGGCAGAAAAACGAAAAGTTGGGCAACTGAGAGCTCAATTGCGCAACAGCGGTATTGGCGATGAAGACTCTTCCGAAGACATTTCAGGCTTCAGGGAGCAAATTGCTGAATTGGAAAATCAATTGGAAAGCTATAGAACACAATTGGAAATGGTTGAAGCAGAAAATGAAGCACTTACCGGTGAAAATGCGCAGATCAGAAATACTCTCTCAGAAACTACCGACCGAAACCGGCAATTGGAAACCATCAATGAAGACCTGGAGAAAAAACTTGAAGATGCTACCATACTAACTGTTTCTGAGATCAAGGCAACTCCGTTGCGTGAAAAAAGAAAAGGTGATGAACCCACAGAAAAGGCAAAAAAAACAGATAAAATCAGCATTTGCTTCACGATCAATCAAAACCTGGTGGCAAATCCGGGAAACAGAGATTTTTATGTGCGACTTACTGACCCTTCAAATCAGGTGATGAGCCTATCACCCGATAATACAATCGAATTCGAAGGCGAAACCATTCAATATTCAGTGCTCAGAACTGTGAATTTTCAGAACAATGCACAGGAGGTTTGCGTTGTTTGGGATCAGGAAGAAAAATTTGCCAAAGGGTATTACAATGTAGTGATATTTAACGACGGAAATGAAGTCGGATATAAACTTTTTCAACTTGACTAAACCATCAAACAAAAACAACCATCAAAAACCGGCGTCTTCATGTAAGATTCCGGTTTTTTTTTATTCAATTTTCGTACTTTTGTGTTTTTTTCTGCCTCTTGTATAGGATGAAAAAGTTTGATATGTAAACTATTTATTCGATTTTTTGAAAGAAGCCCCGGAAGAATTTACAAAAGCAATTGCCTGTAGGCAGTCAATTGTATAACATCGGCAAAAACACAACTTTTTAGTTTTGTTTGATTAAGGAAGCATCTGGTAATATACTGACAATGAATGATAAACCTGGATTCATAAAGTAAATTGAGAGTGATTGTTTTCAAAACAAGCATAACGCAAAAATCGGATATTACAGGCAAACATTCAATTGATTTATCAGGGGTAGTCAAACAGGTATGTGGATTGATTCCTCTTTTATTTGGAAATGATCTTGGCTTTGACCACCAAAAGTAAAACATACATTCCGGAAACTATTAAATTAGGAAGTATTTGTAAACCCAATAATAACAATCATATAAGAAACAAATAGCAAACCTATGAAAATTTCATTCAACTGGCTAAAGGAATACATAAAGATAGAAGAATCGCCGGAAAAAATTTGTGAATACCTTACAGATTGCGGTTTGGAAGTAGAAGGAATGGAAAAAACAGATTCCGTTAAAGGTGGACTTGCGGGTTTAGTAATAGGTGAAGTGGTGCGTTGCGAAAAGCATCCTGATGCCGATCGTTTGAGTGTAACAGAAGTAAACATTGGTACCGAAATACTGCCGATTGTGTGTGGTGCGCCCAATGTTGCCCAGGGACAAAAAGTTGTGGTAGCTACTGTGGGCACTACTTTATACCCTTCTGAAGGAGGTGAATTTCAGATCAAAAAAGCCAAAATAAGGGGGCAACAATCTCAGGGGATGATATGTGCTGAAGACGAGATCGGATTGGGTGAAAACCACGAAGGAATTATGGTGCTCGACCCCTCGGCTGAAACAGGTACTCCCGCATCGGTATATTTTGATATACAAACTGATTATACCATTGAGATCGGTCTTACCCCCAACCGTATAGACGCAGCATCGCATATGGGTGTTGCCCGCGATCTTGTTGCGGTGTTTAATCACCTTTATCCCGATAAAGAATCTCATCTCATTAAACCCGATGTGAGCCATTTTCTGGTTGATGAAAATACCTGTCCTGTAAAAATAACCATTGAAGATACAGAAGCCTGCCCAAGATATACTGGGTTATGTATTAGCGGGGTTAAAATTGCTGAGTCACCTGAATGGATAAAAAACAGATTAAAAACCATAGGACTTAAACCGATCAATAACCTGGTAGATATTACCAACTACGTATTACACGAAACAGGTCAACCCCTGCATGCTTTTGATGCCGATAAAATAGAAGGCAACCAGGTAATCATTCAAAAACCATCAAAAGGCACTACTTTTATAACACTTGATGAAGAGGAAATTAAACTATCGGGCAATGATCTGATGATATGCAATGCCCGTGAACCTATGTGTATAGCCGGAGTTTTGGGTGGTGTAGCATCCGGAGTAACAGAACAAACTCAAAACATATTTTTAGAGAGTGCATACTTTGACCCTGCACACATCCGTAGATCGTCAAAACAACATTCTATCAACACCGATGCTTCTTTCCGGTTTGAAAGGGGAGCAGATCCTGAAATAACCATTTTTGCCCTGAAAAGAGCCGCAATGCTAATCAAGGAAATTGCAGGAGGCAAAATAACTTCGCAGGTCATGGATGTTTATCCAAAACCCCGGAAACCGTCTGAAGTCAAATTTTATTATCTAACTGCTGATAAACTGATTGGAAAGACGATTGAAAGGGAAACCATTAAAAATATCTTGCGCTCACTTGAAATAAAGATCAAAGAAGAAAGTGAAAAACATCTTTTGCTCGAAATACCCCCCTACAGGGTTGATGTAACAAGAGAAGCTGACGTGGTGGAGGAAATTCTTCGCATTTATGGTTACAATAAAGTAGAACTACCGGAAAGATTGCATGCCTCCATAGTGGCTACGCCCAAACCCAATAAAAACAAATTACAAAACATTTCTTCCGAACTGCTTTCAAGCAGAGGATTTAATGAGATCATGAACAATTCGCTCTCAAGGGCAGCATATTATTCAGAAGATCAAAATCTTGTTGAAGATTCGGTGGTCAAAATCCTGAATCCTTTGAGCCAGGACCTGAGTGTTATGCGTCAAACCTTATTTTTTGGAGGATTGGAAACCATCCTTTGGAATCAAAACCGAAAGATTACCAATCTGAAAATTTATGAATTTGGTAATATTTACTTCAAAGAAAAAAGTGGAGATTATGGCACGAAAACCCCACTGCCCGGATACCGGGAAAATATGAGATTAGACCTTTTTATGTGTGGTGATATCAAACCTGAAAGCTGGTATGAAAAAAATAAACCCGTTGACTTCTTTGACCTAAAGGCGGAGATCATAAATCTGCTCGACAGGATAAACATACCCGTGAAAGAGTTGAAGACTGAAGAAATGCAACCAAATGGTTTCTTTGAAACAGGCCTTACTTATTTTTACAACAAACAAATATTTTTTGAGGTAGGACTGGTTTCCGGCAAATACCTGAAAATGTTTGATTTGAAACAACCTGTTTTTTATGGCTCAGTAAACTGGGATTTTGCGCTGAAACTTTCCAATAAAAATCAGATCATTTTCCGGGAGATAACGAAATTTCCTGAAGTACGGAGAGATCTCGCACTGTTGATCAATAACAATGTTAAATTTGCTGACATAGAAAGAATTGCCCGCCAGGCAGAACGTAAAATTCTAAAAGAAGTAACACTTTTTGACATTTATAAGGACACAAAGATCGGTGAAAACATGAAATCATATGCCGTTAGCTTTACATTACTGGATGAAAAGAAAACGCTCACCGATAAGGAAATTGACAAATCTATGGATAAGATCAGTAAATCATTACAGCGGGAGCTTAATGCCTCCCTGAGATAGATCAGAACACTTTATAAAAAAGCGGATACCATAAGATATCCGCTTTTTTTTTGTTATCAATTTTCAAAATATGAAGAGATTCCATACGCTAAGGTCTCCGTTCATTTTTTATTTCATCTTTGTGATCTTGCGTGTAAGGGTTGTATTTTGTGTTACTGTTTTTATAAAATAGTTTCCTGTGGGTAAATGGTCAAGATCAAAAACATGTGTTCCTCTCATGTCTTTTGCTGAAAAAACAGTATTTCCCAGTACATCCAAAATATAGATTTCTGAAGGATATTCTCCTGAAACATCTATCGTAAGTCTTGAACTGAAAGGGTTTGGATAAACACTCAGGTCATTACTATCAAGATTGTTTACATTCAAACCCGTGGCCATCAAAACAATATCAACAGTAACATTTTCTCCCATTAAAAATATACTACCTTCATTGTCATGATATCCTTCTCTTTTCACCATGTAATTATATAACCCGTTATCTAACCCAATCATCAGATAATTACCCGGCTCGTATTCATTCTCTTCCATAACTACAACAGCGTCGTCAACCTGGTTTCCAAATTCATCCTGGATATCAAAGAGTGCCTCAAGTTTAATCTCAATAAGAAAAACATCTATTTCCATATGGTCATCAACCAATTCCATGGTACCTTCCACCTCATAAAAATCATCTTTATGAACTTTATAATTGTAGGTGCCGGGAAGCATTTGTTCAAAGATCATAACCCCAGGATCATGTTTATCATCATTGATTGTTATTACAGCATCTGACACTTCTCCATTTTCATCTGTAATGTTGAAAGAAACGTTATAAATATCCTGTAAGGCAACTCCCACTGTAATATCATCATCAATAAGTTCAAAATCACCTTCAACACTCAGATATCCTTCTTTTTCAACACGATAAGAATAATCACCTGCAAATAATCCTTCACTGGTATAGGTACCTGCTGCCAATGAATCATTATTGATGAAAACAACCGCATCTTCTATACTATTCCCATAAACATCTTCAACATTGAAGGTGACATGATAACGTGGCCATGGAGTAAGGGTAACAGATTCGGTTACATCTGCATTGGAAATAATTACCTGTCCTTCCGCATCGAAGTGTTCATTTTTGCTGATCACATAATCATAAGTACCGGGAAGTAATTCTGTAAGTGTGTATACACCGGCACTATGGGTATTGCCATTGACAGTTATAACTGCATTTTGCAGTGCTTGTGTACCGTCAGATATTTGGAAAGTAAGCGAAAATAATTCCTGAAGTTGAGCGGCAACTGTAACGTTGTCATCTGTAATTTCGAACTCACCTGAGGCAGATTGATAACCGTCGAGTGAAACTTCAAATTGGTATTCGCCAGCAACCAGGGAATCAATATCATACTGACCTGGTTCATATGTGTAATCATTAATGGTAACAGAAGCATCGGTGAGAGGTTCTCCTTCGGTATCCTCTACGGTAAATTCGGCCTCATAGGTCGGTAATGCTTCAAGTACAGTATTTATAGTAAGTTCTTCGCCATCTAAATCAAAACTACCAGAAGCAGAAGTATAAGCATATTTTGATACAGTATATTCATACGATCCATCCACAACAGAAGGAATTACATATTGTCCTTCAGGGTAGGTGAATCCATTCAGGGTAATACTTGCATCTTCCACGGGATTTCCATCTGTATCTTCCACCGTAAAGGTAACATCGTATCCCGGCAATTCGTAGTGCACAACTATTTTCCATGAATTATTGTCTACATAAGCATATTCTTCATTGCTCCCACTTCCACCCCAGGTGCGGAAAGCATGTAGTTCAAAGGTAATATCTCCACCACCGGTAACATCATTGGCGATGGTAAGATCGTTTCTGCTGTAATCGAATGTTCCACCTGAACTACTACTACCGGAGGAAACGGAAGACTCAGCAGTACCGCCTTCTGATACACAGCGTATAAACGATCTCTGCTCGCTCATCCAGGCACTATTTTCAGAAGTCATCGAATATTCTGTGTCAACACCGGTTATGACAGCTCCTTCGGGGATTGTTACGGTCATTACACCGGGTTCCTGGGCATTACTTTGTGTGTTGGGTGATGCATTGTAGGTTGTGGGTATATTCCCGTCGCTGTATACGGGTGCCTGCCCTATGATAATCTCTCTGGTTTCCTGTGTGGTATATTCTCCGGATTGCATTTCAAAATCAATCAAAGCGGGAGATTCTGCAGGGGATTGTGCAGAGGCAGAAAATACGAAAGTAGCTGTATCAGATGCTAATGGTTCTATAGCACTTAACTGATAATTATTTTGAGTGAAACTTAACCATTGACTTTCAGACTCTGCAGAGATCTCAGTGTTTTGACTAACTGCCTGTCCTGTATTGGTAACAACAATATGAAGATTGGCAGTTTCACCAGGATCCAAAACACCAGGATTCAATTGACCATCATCCTCAATCCAAAGTGTTTCAAAAACCATCTCCGGTGCAGCTCCTGAGAGTCTCAGGGTAGACTCCCACACCTCATTACCATCAGTTACCTCTAGCAGCGCAGTAGCAACATATTTGTTGGGTATGTCTTCTGCCACTGCAAAAGTAAAAGCATTGGTAACTGTAGAGGTATTGTCTTCATCTCCACTGATAACAGTTCCAAAATCTACAGAGGTATTATCGGTTAGTGTAAAATAAGGATCGTCTATTGTGATGGTTGCTGTAACATTTTCGGCGGTTTCAACCCCAACATTTTTCAATGTAACATCAATACCAGTATTTTGTCCGTAGATAAAAAGTTCACTTTCATTATTGGGTGTAAAACTATCAAGCAATACATAAGGTCCATCCGGTGGAATAACTTCAATTTCTTCATTGATGTATGTTACTTTGTTAAAAGCAGTAATGGTAAGGGTAAGATTCTGAGGTTGAGCAATTTCTTCATCAAACGCAATATTAGCAACGCCTTCAGAGATATAGGCTCTGCCCACGATTACGATCTCTTCTTCAACCTCATCGTACCGGGTAAGTGCAACAGTGGCACCTTCAGCATTTTCGGCCATCACCTCAAAAGAATTTGTTCCCAGGAGGATAACAGGGTTATAATCCACAACCAGTTCCTGAGGAACATCAGTTCTTACCATAAGGGTAGGATCGCCAAAAAGTAACCAGGTATCATGCGTAAGCACACCCTCGCTACCATAAGCGGGTATCATAGCCATGCTGCCATTTGCAGACAATCCGCCATAGGTTCTTTTGATCATTTCATACCCCACAATACTTTGCTCGGTTAACAGCGCGACCATCTCATCCTGACCTTCCATAGGAGGTTGCCAGGGTTGATTGATGGTTGACATGAGTGTTCCGATAGCGCCTGTAGGTTCTCCCTCGTGTGTTGCACGCATCCAGGATTCGGCAAAGCAGTAATCATTCACAAAATTTCCGTTTACGCATGCCACCGACCAGATAAAGGGTAGTTTTCCTGCATTGGTCAGCTGATTTACATGAGAAATGCTGTATCCCGCTACACTCCAACCAGTTGTAGATCCATGATTGATAAAATTGATGGTACTCACACCTTCGTTGATATCATTGGAAATATCAGCGGCAGTTGTATTGGGCACACCCGGAACCCCACCATCATATCTTTTATGAACTACATCATATGTGAAATTCAATAAGGTATCTCTGATAAAATCCATATGCTCATAATCTGCCTCACCGTTGTGCCCGTTGCCAGCCCCTTCATTTCTGGCAATACCTAATCCGGTGCTGAGCCAGGTATCTTCTGTTGTCATATCTCTCTCATATTCTATCATTCGATGTACCTGGGTTTCAACCTGTGCAACATTTTCGGCGGAAAATCTACCAACAAAAATTTCATTATAGGCATCGTTGCCTAATATATACCCATATGCATTATCAGAATGTCCATTACTGGTTGTCATAGGTGTTAATTGAGGAGCATCTCCAACAAGGAGCAGATGGGCAAAATCTTCATTTTCGTTGTAATAATTTACTATAAAAGACTTGATTTCAGAAGCAGAAGAACCGACTTCTGATTTTGGTAGCAGTTCTGTTTTTCTTCCGGTAGTTCTTTTCCAGTCGACCAAAGGTTTCATAGCATCCACAAAATCATCATGGGCAATAATGAGCATACTTCCTTCTTCCCCTTCCAGGAACTGGTAATTTTTTTCAGCAGCATTCATGTTTATAAACATATTATTATAAATGTTGCTGAACTCTGAGTCTACCTTCACCTCGCTTTTGCTCCTGATCAGCGGTGTTTTAGCCATCTCGCCATTGCTTTCAAGAACCACAGTCAACGATGTAAAAACCCTCAGTGTTTTAGATACCGGATTATACTGAAATGGAAAAACTGTAACGGTTTGCCCGCGGAAATCACGAATGATAAATGGCTCCTCTAACTGTGCCAGATCATGGGGCCAAAATGCATCTTTACGATAAACTTCTGCATATTCATAAGGTACATCCTCAGGATTAATATCTCTGGTAAAATGTCCTTTGGAGGGAGCGATGTCAATGCCTTCAATATCAATAAACTCCTTTGCGATAACCTTTATATTCATATTTTCTGCGTCGGGAATCACAACAGAGGTATGAAGTTTACCAAGATCGGGCATTCCTTTTTCAGTGATTTGCGTGCCATTAAGAGTTCTGATGATTGTTTGAACACCATCTGGGGTTTCAACGCTTTCTGATAAATACCCCTCTAAATTAAAATTGATTTGAGTTTTGTAAACATCACTCTCTATCAAATCAATATTGGCTTCTTTTGGTTGTTGGCTGGTAAACCCATTCCAGTTTTGTGCCAAAACAAAAGAGTATGAACTGATAAATAAGAAACAAGTAAAAAGTACAATCTTTTTCATGAAAAAATGGTTTGTAATCCTGTGAATAAAAAGAAAAAAGCCGGGATTTAGAACGATCCTCCCGGCTTTTTAAAAATATTATTTTATAATGATCTTTTTAATATGTCTGTTTTCGCCGTTCATTAAACTAAGATAATAAATTCCTGCTGAAGAATCAGAAATATTTATGTTAAAAATATGTTCGCCTGAGATATTTTTTACATCTGTTTTTTGTAATACCTGTCCCTGGTAGTTGGTAATAAGCAGTTCTGCATCTTCAAAGTTTCCGTTGAGTAAAACCTGGAATTCTCCTGCCGAAGGGTTTGGGGAAACACTTATTCCTTCGGAAGTAAAAGAAGCAACCCCTGTTCCCAAAGCAGTTAGTGCAATATCAAGAACCACGTCCTGGTTGCTTACCAATACATTTCCGTTGTAAGTATTATAACCCTCTTTCTCTATGCTGTAAGCAAACATTCCGTTATCAACCCCCAACATTACATAATCACCTGCTTCGTGGGTATTTCCATCAAATGTAACAATAGCATCTGTGATGGCATTTCCCTCCTCGTCGCTAACATTAAAATGCACTTCATGTATAATTTCAATCATGAACACCTCAATTGTTTGATGATCATCTATGAACACTTCACCTTCAACATCATAGTAATTCTCTCTTGTTATAGTGTATGTGTGGGTTCCCGGCAATATCTGATGGAAAGTATACATGCCCGATTCGTGAGTGTTTCCATTCATGGTAATGATGGCATCTTCCACAGTACCGTCATGACAGATGATATCAAAACTAACTGTGTAAACATCCTGCATTTCAGCATTAATGGTTAGATCCTGGTCTGTAAGTTCAAAATCTCCTTCAACGGTAAGATATCCTTCTTTGGCAATAGCATAAGAATAACTTCCGGAGAAAAGTCCTTCTGCAACATATTGGTTTTCATCCATAGATTCTCCATCGATGCTTACTACAGCATCGTTTATATTTTCACCATATACATCTTTAACATCAAAGTTAACATTATATTTTGGCCAGGGTTCCATTTCAACTTCAACCATTTCGTTTTGATCAGATATGGTAATACTTCCTTGGGTTTCAAAATATTCATCAAGGTTTACAGAATAATTGTACTCACCGGGCAACAAGTTTTCTACTGTATATATACCTGCAGGCAGGGTTTCATCATTAAATGTGATGGAAGCATTGGTAATTTCGTTTTCCCCATCGGTAACATCAAAAGTTACACTATATAGTTGCTGTATTTGTTCCGATAATGTAATGTTTTGATCTACAATTTCAAATTGACCGTTAACAGGATGAAATCCATCTTTTGATATTTCATACTCATATGTATCTGCCACCAGGTAATCTATTGTGTATTGCCCGGGATCATAGTCATTCCCGTTTATGGATATTACAGCATCAGATATCTGATTTCCCTGTGTATCTTCAATTGTAAATACTGCTTCGTATGTAGGCAATTCTTCGAGTGTAACACTTATTGCAAGATCTTCTCCATCAACAGTGAAATTGCCTTCTGCCGTAGTATAAGCATATTTGGATACCTGGTATTCATAATCACCATCTACCACATTTTCAAACTGATACATGCCTGCAGGGTAGGTTGCGTCATTGATGGTTATTTCAGCTTCAGATAATGCGTTTCCTTGTGTATCTTCCACCAGAAAATCCACTGTATAACCTGGCAGTGTAAAGTGTACAATTATTTTCCAACTGTTGTTATCCACGTAGTTGTATTCTGTATCAGAACCTGATCCTCCCCATGTACGGAATGCGTGCAGTTCAAAAGTTACTTCGCCTCCACCGACAACATCATTGGCGATATTTAGTCCTGTTCTGTTATATTCAAAAGTGCCCGCTGAGGTACCTGAACCCTGAGCAACAGACCCTTCTGTTGTTCCTCCTTCAGTAACACATCGCAGAAAAGATCTTTGTTCGCTCATCCATGCTCCGTTAAAAGCGGTCATATCGTATTCCACATCAACACCGGTAATGGTGGCACCCTCAGGAATGGTAACTGTTAATACGCCTGGTTCCAGTGCATTGCTTGAAGTGGTTACATTTTCATTGAAGGTAGTAGGTATGTCGCCCTCATCATAAACAGGGGCTTGCCCTATAACAATCTGACGTGTTTCTTCAAAGGTATAAGACCCCATTTCCATTATAAAATCAAGTTCTACAGGTGTTTCAGGAGGGGTATTATTGTTGGCAAAAAGGGTAAAAGTGACCCATTCGGACAATCCTGGTTCTAAGCTGATCAACTCATCAGACGACTGCTGAATAATGACCCAGGGACTATCGCTTGACACCTCTGCTGTAGCAATTTGATTGGCAGCATGTCCGGTATTGGTAATTTGCAACATAATATCTGCTGTTTCCCCCGGGTCCAAAACCCCGGGATTGAGTAGGCCCGGATCATCAACAGATAGCGTATCATAAACCAGCAAGGGGGCATTGGCTTTTACTTGCATATTGGATTGCCACTCATTTTCGCCATCTGTAAGGTTTAATATAAAAGTTGCCTCGTATTGATCAGGTACCTCATCAGAAACTTCAAAAGAAAAAGCATTTTCAACCGTTGCAGTGTTTTCTGTATCACCGGCGTTTACATTACCAAAATCAATAGATTCGGTGGTTAAAAGGGTAAAATAAGGATCTGAACCGGTTAGGGTTCCGGATATTCCAATGCCATTGTCGGCACCAACATTTTTTACAGTTACATCAACAGAGGTGGTTTCCCCATATATGAATGCCTCTGCATCACCAGAAAAATCATAAGAATCGAGAACCACGAAAGGACCTTCGAGAGCAGCAGCAGGAACGTTTTGTATGTAAGGTATATATTGCGATTTGGTAACAACAATGGTAACATCATCCGCATCAACGATCGGTTCTATGGGTACTTCTACTTCACCGGATTCACCTACAAGTGCAGCGCCATGTAAAACACCATTCTGCGAAATGGCAACATATGAACCCGGCTCGGCATTTACGGTATATGTATCAAGACCAATGGGTACAATGGAATTATGAGTTACCAGGTTTTCTTCACCTTGTGTCATATAAATAAAGGTTGACGGGTCTCCAAAAGTATGATATGCCTGCCAGTAATAAAGAGGGCTTGAATGCTGAGGATAATTTTGTACATCAACCTCTGTAACTGCCAGATTCCCTACAAATTTCAAAGCACCCACTGCCAGATAGTCTGATGTAAAAGGAGCATCGTATGCGCCCAGTGTGGTTTCTTCATCGGTAGGCACATAACCATTATTATTTCCCTGGATAGGAAAAGCACCTACCGACCAGTAAAAGTCTTCGAACCAGTAAGTATTTGGCGCAGACCCGATATAAGCTACCGCACCCTTATTAGCAGCTCTTACCCAGGCTTCCCCAATGCATTCTCCATCGCTGAATAATCCACTCAGGCAGCAATTGCCAATAGCAAGCGGATATTTCCCTTCATTGGTCATATTATGAACATCAGATACCGAAAGATTTGGATCTCCCCAGGAGGTGGGAGAACAATGCGCTGTGTAATTGATAAAACTTACCGAAATACGATCGTTATCATAACAACCTGAATAATCAGACAAATACTGGTTTACAGTGCTAAAACCATTGGCCTGGTTGAAATAATATTCTGTACCGTATTGAACGGTTGGCTGACCAACATTTGGGTTCCAGTCTTCATCAGCACCAGCAATGAGGGTTACATCATCCAGATAAGAAGGATCTTCAAATTCGTATTTTTCGTAATAGAGTATCTTATCAAGTTGATTCTGAAGTTCATTGGTGTTTCTGGCAGATAAACGACCATAATACATTTCCGGGAAATAATCTCCATCTACCGAAGCATAATACAGATCTGTAACCTTTTCAGAAGATGAACCCACGGTGGATGCGGGTATTTTATCCGAATCTCCTACAATGACCAAAAAAGTAGGTGCCGGATCCTCCGGAGTGGCATCATTATACTGCTGATGAATATAAGATTGAATGGCACTGGCGCCTGTCCCTATTTCATCGGTATAGGCCTCAGTAATCTCAAATCCCATTTGTGTTTTCCACAAAATAAAAGGTTGTAGTGTTTCTTCAAAATCTGAATGTGAAACAATCAACATTTTTACCGGATCTTTGGTTAGATCAGGATGCTGATCAAAAATGTCCCTGGTTTGCGATTCGTAATTAAACAAATTAGCATACAATGATTCAAAATAGGGTGAAAAGGTTGTCTCTTTTATGTATTCGGTTAAGGATTTGTCTGCATTTTTAAAACGAAGATCTACCCTTATATCGTTATAAACTTTTATCGTATTGCTTTCAGGATTGTATTGTACCGGAGCAATCGTTACCCTGGCTATTCTAACCCCTCTCATCACACCCAGAATTTCCACTTGCACAAGTTCTCTTTCGGTAAAATCTGTTTTGGAATAAGCATCAGATTTATACTCAAACGGGACATCGCCGGGGTTTTGATCTTTTCTCATGGAAGGTTGCACAGGCATAAGTGGTTGATGCAGATCAAAATCTTTCAAATGAATCGTTTCCTCTGTGAAATTTTCTATATCCCACTCTATTTCGGCACCAAAAGGTATTTCAATCAGTTTTTTTACTGCTGGTAATTTGGGTTTACCCAGTTCGCCCACAGAATACCCCTTTTCAAAAAATATCTCATGAAACTCTCCCCTGCTGGTTTTTACATCTATTACCTGCAAAGCATCAAAATTGTACTCCATAGATAAAGAATGATTGTCTTGATCTGCTAATACTGACTTTTGTCCAATCCCTGAAAGGGGAATGGTTTTTTGTGCCTGTAAAACAATGGTGAAAAGTAACAGACTGAAAACGGCTATAATCTTTGGATATTCAGTAAAAACTTTCTTTACATTTTCTTTTGGAAGTAAACTTTTTTTCATTTGTTTAAAGAATTTTATTTTAAGATAATAAGAATTAGGAGTACAGATAACCCTTTGCGATCAACAACAATAGGTTTACCTGTTGATTCTGAACAGTTTTTAAGTTTTTATTATGATAACCCGCTAGTAGAGATACCCTTTTATGCTCAACGAGTGGAAGAAATTTAAGGAATGTGGAAATGAATGAATTTTTGAAAACCAATTACTATATTTTTAAATTCTATAATGTGCAAAAAAACGGTGGATTTTGCATATTAACCACAAAATAGTTTGTCTTTATAAGTGACTCATACAATTTTATGCTAACAAAAGTAAACATTTCATTTTTTACAGGCAATTTTTGAAATGTTAAATTAAGAGTTCTGTGATGTATCAGTACAATATAAAGCATAACCCTTATTTATCAATAAAAAAATCAATCCCTTTAAATAAATGTTTTTTGGATAAAAGTAATGACAATATTGAGTCCACTCCGAAAACTTGTTTTCGGCAAATCTGTGTTCACTTTCTTTTTTAAACACATTGATTATCAGGATTTAGCATCTGTGTGAATCTGTGTAATCTGTGGATAATTTACT
>CAZPVB010000060.1:0-19991 GCA_964589855.1 uncultured Bacteroidales bacterium | reverse complement strand
AAAAAAAGAAAATGAACACAGATTTGCCGAAAACAAGTTTTCGGAGTGGACTCTTAGATTCAAAAACTTCGAAAGCCTTGTCTTTGACGATTTCTTATCAAAGGCACAAAAAATAATTGTTTTCTTGCTGACAATATTTAATGATGATATCAGGGTTTATTTTATCATGATCAGTAAATTTTGCTTAAAACTGTAATTTATCTTTAAGTCTGTCGTAACCTTTTTTGCTGACAGAAACTTTGAGACCGTTATTTAAAAAGGCCGTAAACGCATCTTTAGAGTAGGGTTCAATTCTGCTGAGAGCATTTAATCTGATGATGAAAGAACGATGTACTCTCAGAAATTCATCCGGATTGAGGTTATCCTCATAAAACTTCATTGTTTGCTTTTTGAGGTATTGCTCTTTTTCTGTATGCACCAATACGTAATCGTCTTGCGCTTCCAGGCAAACAATATCTTCGCATACCACAACTGCTATCTGATGCCCTGATCTGATCACTACCCTGTCGAGAAATTTATGGGGAGCGTTGGCATTTGAAACAGCAGGGATTTTGGGTGAATTAGCGCCCAGACTTTCCAGTCTTTTTTCCGCTTTTTCAATGGATTTGTTAAATCTTTCCCTGCTGATTGGCTTTAACAGATAATCGCAGGTGTTGTAGTTGAAAGACTCAATAGCAAATTCATCGTAAGCAGTGGTGAAAATGATCAGTGGTGCGTTGTTTTCATCAATCAGTTCCAGCATCTCAAAACCATTGATCCTGGGCATTTGAACGTCGAGGAAAACCAGATCAGGTTTTTCTGCTGATATCATTTTGGCACCTTCATACCCATCGCTGCAAAATCCGGTTATCTCAAAATTTGTGTATTCTGCCATGAAACTTTCAAGGAGCTTTTGTGCCGGTTTCTCATCCTCTATAATAATAACTTTGTATTTAGACATATTAAAATCTAAAGGGTTAACGGATTACTAAATAAATTAGTGTACTGAACATTGATCGTATTTTCTTCTCATCATAATTTTTTACAAGAATCAGGTAATTTGAGCAAGGCTGTGAAAACATCTTTGTTGATATTTATCCTTAACAGGTCATTCTTTCCATATATTAGCTTCAATCTGTTTCTGATGTTTTCCAGTCCCACACCTTCTCCTTTAAATCTTTGAAAATTCGAATCAAAAGTATTTTCAATGATGATGGAAAGATGATTGTCCTCTTGTTTTGTTTTTATCCTGATAACTGATTGACCCGGATTTTGCTGTACTCCATGTTTTACAGCATTTTCAACCAAAGGTTGTAAAATAAGTGCAGGTACCAGGCACTGTAAGTGATTTTCGTGGAAAGAAAATTTCCAGGATAGTTTTTCTTCAAACCTTATTTTCTCAATTTGTAAGTATAATTCAATGTTGGCAATCTCTTTTTCGAGGCTATTTTTCCCCATTGCATCCTGTTTAAGTGCTACCCTGAGAAATAATGAAAGTTTTTCTGTCATTTCGCGGGCTTTCTCCGGATCGTAAAGTGTAAGTGCGTTAATGGAATTTAAGCTGTTATAGATAAAATGAGGGTTTAATTGGTTTTTCAGTGCCTGCAGTTCCGTTTTTTGCCATAACAGATACAATTCATTTTCTCTTTTCAGCGATTCCTGTGCAGCATTTTGGTATATGGTAAGAAAAAATGCAAGATATACCAGGGCTGCCATCATTATTCCACCACTGAGGCGCAATGGAACAGATCTATTGAGCAGGGTGAGATATTGCACATCGGTGAAAATATTTGACAGAATCAGATGCGATGCAAACAACCACATGATCAGAATAAAAACAACGGCTATTACATTGTTAACAATTCCTGATACAGAGGTTAAGGTTTGAATCCTGGTAAATCTTACGATAAACCAGATGCTTAACAAAAAAAGATCGAGCAAAACATTTGTAACCAGGGCATCAACAGCAGCCAATTTTAAAGGTACATCGAACCGGAAGAAAAGCAATCCAAAATGCCACAGCATGACGAAGAAACCAAAGATGATGTAGTTTCTCAGGAATGTTTTGCTGAAAATGATTTTGTTGTTCAAGGCAAGGTGCTTTTTTTGCTACGGTTATCTAAACCAAAAAAATAAACTTTAGCGGGTTGAATATGAAAAAGATTTAATGTTATGACATTAAGGTTTTTATATTGAGCCGTGTTGCTCAAAGAATTGTTTATTACCGTTTTTTTTGGGGTTATCCTTAAAAGAGGGATATACAATGGCATGTTTTACAATCCCTCAATTCAAGATTACTTTTTCATTCCGGGCACTACTTTATCTCACCACCTCCAAAAAGTACAATTCCCTTGATGTATAATACTTTTTCCGGCTCTTTATTTTCTAAGGGATAATCCATGATAGCTCTTTCATCAGAGAACCCCCCAAAAATGGCATTCACTTCAGTTTTTACCTGCCATCCTTCAGGAACCCTCATAGAAACACCCCCAAATATACACAACAGATCTATGGCATTTATGCCTTCTGCGAGTTCTGCTTTGCGAAAATCTATTTCGCTGCCACCAAATATAGCGGTCAATTGCCCCCCTTTAAAATTTTTGGATAGGATTTTTTTTTCACCGCCCCCAAATACACTTATATCATTGATCACATCTGCAGAATTTTTATCTCCCGGTTTATTGATGTCATCTTTTGAATAGCTTTGTCGCCTTATCAGGATGGCAACACCCGCGATGATCAGGACCAGGGGAATAACAAATCTTACCACTTCCCAAAATTCCTGGTTGAAAATATCTGCCAAAAGGAAAACCGAACCGATGACAAACAGGATGGTACCAGTAGTTTTATTTTTTTCAGAAGTAAGCAATACGATACCAAGTAAAATTAACAATGATTTCCACGAAAATACATAGTAGGGAAGGTCCCAGGGAATCAAATCCAGATAACGCAACATAAGTGCTGATCCTACCAAAACGAGTACAAATCCTAAAAGTAATCTTTTATCTTTTTGAGGTTTCATGATTGATAATATTATAATGATTATTAATTTGTTTTACAGAGGCAAAATTACGGGCAAACACATTGTAGACCTTTTTAAAATCGGTAAGTGGCGAGTAAGAGCAGGTGAATACATGTTTTATGTTCCGGAGGTCGTTTCCAGATCACTCAAATGCAGTTCCAAGGCTTTTACACTGATAAATATTTCGTAAATGCTTATGGCTAAAGATATAAGTAAAAGGATAAGTCCGACGCCAAAGATCATTTCGGCGGCAAAGTTTCTTCCGATATAAATCAGAAACATACTTAAAACGCAAAAAAGTAAACTAGCCACGCCATATACCTGCATGCTTTTTATCAGGTGGATGCGTTTGCGCAAATTATCAATTTGACCGTAGATAATCCCTGAAGGATCCTTTTTGTAGAGAGCATGAAGGTTTCTTACCAGTCCGGCAATGGTTAAAAACCGGTTTGTATAGGCCAGCAGGATTAGTGAAATTGCCGAAAACAAAAGGGCAGGAGTGGTCAAAGTAAGGGTGTTCATATGTTAATGGAAATTTAAGTGAGCAGTGGTGGCAAAGTTACGGTTTTGGGAAAATAATTCAAACGATTTTTCATGGATTAAACCGATCATGAGCGATTGTTTGTAGTAATAAAACAAACTACATATTTGAATTAAATTTTTCTGTTGTTTTAAACATGCCTATATGTTTATTGTTATTATGAAAAAAATAAACAATTTGCACAAATGTGAAATATCTTCTTTGAATACTTAATTTTTCATATATGCAAATTTGTCTGCATATTTTACAATTTTAATCACCCAGGAGTGTTTGACAATTTTAACCAACAATTGAATATGAGAATAAAAAATAGTCCCCAAAAAGTCCTCTTGATTACCTTGTTTTTAATGTCTTTTGCAGGCGTTAGTCATTCGCAAAACGGTGCGATCAAAGGAACCGTTTTCAACGAGACCAATGGAGAACCATTACCTTTTACAAACATAGTAATAGATGGTACTACTATAGGAAGCACCTCAGACCTGGATGGCAACTTCACCTTTACGGGTTTAGAACCTGGTTTTGTGCGTTTGCGTGCAACCTCTGTGGGTTTCGAAGAGAAAGTGACGGAAGAGTTTATGATTACCAATGCCCGCACCGCCAATGTAGATATTCCCATGCGGGAAAGAAAAACAGAACTGGAGACAGTGGTTGTTCAGGCATCTCCCTTTCAGCGAAGGGAAGAAAGTCCGGTGTCACTGCGTAGGTTGGGAATTTCTGAGATCGAACGCAGCCCCGGAAGTAACCGCGATATCTCCAGGGTAATCCAGTCGTTGCCGGGAGTTGCTTTTACCCCTGCATTTCGCAACGATGTGATCATACGTGGAGGAGGACCCAACGAAAACCGCTTTTTTATAGATGGCGTTGAAATTCCTAATATCAATCATTTCGCAACACAAGGGGGCAGCGGGGGTCCGGTAGGTATTCTCAACGTCGATTTCATCAGGGAAGTGGAAGTATATTCCTCTGCTTTTCCCGCCAACAGAGGCAATGCACTGAGTTCTGTTTTCGAATTCCGACAGATCAGAGGAAACGATGAAAAATTGAACTTTCGGGGTACCCTGGGTGCCTCCGACCTCGCTTTTACTTTTGATGGACCTCTTGCTGAAAACACAACTGCTATCTTTTCCTATCGCAGATCTTATCTTCAGTTTCTATTCAGTGTAATTGGTTTGCCATTTTTGCCTACCTATAACTCGTTTCAATTTAAAACCGATACCAAATTAAGCGACCGCGAAGATCTTACCTTCCTGGGCGTAGGTGCCATTGATCAGTTTCAACTCAACCTCGATGCCAATGAAACCGAAGAACAACGCTTTATACTCGATTATCTCCCTGTAAATGAGCAGTGGAACTATACCATTGGTGCGGTGTATCGTCGTTTCAGAGACAATGGGTTTGACCGGGTTGTGTTGAGCAGAAACATGCTTCGCAACTTTTCCTACAAATATCCTGGCAATGATGAGTCGCGTGAAAGAACGTTTGATTATGTTTCTGATGAAATTGAAAATAAACTCAGGTATGAGCGTACCACCGATATTGGTCCCTACAGATTAATTCTGGGTGCCGGAGGAGAATATGCAAAATATCTCAACGACACTTATCAACAGATTTTCTTTGGAAACCAGGTTGCCGAGATTGATTACGACTCGTACATCGACATTCTGAAATGGAATGTTTTCTCACAAATAACCCGCAAGTTTTTAGATGAAAAACTTACCCTTTCATTTGGGGTAAGAACCGATGCCAATAATTATTCATCCAACATGGCTAACCCTCTGAGTCAAATATCACCAAGGCTTTCTGCCGCCTACGAACTGACAAATAATCTTACCTTTAGCGCCAGTACCGGTAGGTTTTATCAACTACCGGCCTATACTACATTAGGGTTTAGAAATAATGAAGGTGTGTTGAAAAATAAAGAAAACAACCTGAAATATATTGGTGTTGATCATTATGTTGCTGGCTTTGAATGGTTACCTACCCGGCTAACTAAAATATCACTTGAGGGTTTTTTCAAAGATTATATGAATTATCCATTTTCCGTAACAGATTCTGTTGCCATAAGCAGTAAATCAGTAGATTTTGGAGTTTTTGGTGATGAAGAGGTTACATCAACAAGCCAAGGACGTGCATTTGGCGCAGAACTGCTTTACCGGGAGCAGCGGTTTGATAATACAAACATCATTTTATCTTACACATTTGTAAGAAGTGATTTTGAAAATAAACGAACAGGTGAGTATATTCCCACTGCCTGGGATAACCGACATATTGTAAATCTTACGGCTACCCGAAAACTTCCGCGCAATTGGGATATAGGAGCCAAGTGGCGCTTTTCGGGCGGCGCCCCGTTCACCCCTTTCGATATACAACTATCTGAAACCGTTGAAGCATGGGATGTACAGCGCCAGGGGTACTTAGACTTTACACGGTTTAACTCTGAACGGTTAAAAGCATTTCATCAACTCGATCTGCGTGTTGACAAACAATATTTCTTCGATCGGTTTTCGTTAATGTTTTATCTGGATATTCAGAACGTGTATAATTTTCAGTCGGAATTACCGCCCAACCTTTTGCGTGCAACCGATGAAAACGGGCAGCCATTGCCTGCTGAAGATGGCAAATATCCGCTGAAGCAATTAAATAATGAAACCGGTAATGTTTTGCCTACTGTGGGTATTATGTTTGAATTTTGATGATTACAGGAGTAAGGATTATTTTTGTAAAATGATCAATACATTTTTGTTAATTGTCAAATATTTACTAATAACTACAATTTATTTGAAAAGAACATTCGTAATAGTATCATAAAAAAGTACACAATGAAAAAACGGGGTATATATTTAGTTTTGAATGGGTTTTTATTTTTGCTGATGGTCGTTTGGGTTGCTTCGTTTGGTTTTGCCGACAATGGTCAGCGAAGGGGTTTGTTTGCCAATAAGGAGCAACCCGAGCCTGAAGTGCTCAAAACCTTAACAGAACAGGAGGGTTATGGAATCACCATTACTTTTGAAAAAGGCAAATCACATAACTATCCGCTCATGGCGTTTTGGATAGAAGACGAAAATGGAAACTATGTTGAAGATCTTTATGTCGCCGAATCTATTGCCAAAGGTTATTTTGGTTATGGCGATGCTTCTGCCGGGCACTGGGAACCCGGACCCCTGAGAAGACCTGCTGCTTTGCCTTATTGGGGGCATAAAAGGGGTGTAAAAGCCAATGATGGATATTATATTCCCACACAACAAGATCCCCTGCCTGATGCCGTTACCGGAGCTACACCCAACAGGGATTTTGTTTTGCAAACCCGCTCATCGGAAAGGTTTCAGCAGAAATTTCATATACTCATGGAGATCAACCAGTCATGGGACTGGAACAAGTATTGGCACAACAATAAGTTTCCTGATGATGATGAGTATAAAACCTCCAGCCAACCTGCATTGGTTTACCAAACAACAATTGATCCGGCCCATCCCGAAAAAGAATATGAGATGACCGTTGTTGGGCACAGTCACTGGTCGGGAAAAAACGGTAAACTTTATGAGGATCTTTCCACCATCACTACTGCAATGGATATTACACAAAGAGTGGTGGTTAAACTTGATATGGAAAACCAGTAAACATTTTCTTGAAAAGATGATCTTCTATGTTCCTGATTCTTCCAGGAATTCCCCCTTAAACTGGCAAAAATACCTCTTTGCCCGATATCTTTGTTGCAATCTGTTGTTGGATAAAAGACCAATAATTTATTGCAAAAATAGCGTGTTTCTAATGAAAAACTAAGAAATCGCAGATTGGAGAACTTTTGCTACCCCCAGGGATTCCATGAAAAACCGGTGAGTATAGATGCCGGAGGGGAGAAAGGAATGGTAAATCCTTATAGTTTTTTAATATAGATTCATTGATTTCTCTGATTTTTCAAGGGTATTTGATAGCTGCGAGGAAAGCATTTTCTTACTCGATTGCCTGGAAAGCATCCTGCATAAGGCTTGCGAAAAGCGAAACACCTAAAGAGATGCAGGGCACATGAGTTGACTTTTTTTGAAACCGGCCGATACTAAAGAAATTGGTTTTTTGTTGCTGGCTCCAAAATAGATCAGAGATAACTTTGAATTCAAATCAGCAATCATTATATTATTTTTTACTTCCATGAACTTATACATTGGTTTTCTCTGCATGCCTTATCAGGTCTTCCATGGTGATGTACTCCAGCGCCTTTTCGTCGGTTGCTTCCAAAACCACTTTTGGGGCACAGCCGGCATCCAAAGCTTCTTTCCACCTCAAGGCACATAAGCACCATTTATCCCCGGGTTTTAGTCCGGGAAAATCATATTGAGGCATTGGGGTAATTAAATCGTTTCCCCTGCTTTTGGAAAATTTGAGAAATTCTGTGGTCACAATTGCGCAAACCACGTGTCTTCCATTGTCTTTTTCATCGGTTCTGCAATATCCATCCCGGAAGTAACCTGTTAAAGGTTTTGTACAGCATGATTTTAAGGGTTCTCCGAAAATGTTCTTCATTTTTACCTTCCTTAGTTTGTTTTTGAATGAATTGACTTTACAAAATGTAAAATTCAATTTTTCAGATAAAGTTCAATGATTCAACAACTGAATGATGTATGGTCGTGAAAAAACCGTTATTTATGGAGAGCAGAAAACCCTTGTAAATTGATTATCCTGGCATACATGCTAATCCGCTAAGGAAGAAGGTTGGCACAATAGGGAAAACAATCAATCGCTGTGATTGATTAAAAGTTGTCAATGTGTCCTTTTTTTTTGGGCGCAAAGGTAAAATTTCCAAAGAGAATGGCAAGTGCTGAAAACAACAAATTGGCAGGATAAATTTGTATCTGCCAACTTGTTTGCCTGAAGCGGGAATGAAAATTGTTTTTCCTGGTTTTTAGTTAAAGATTCTGGGGGTTTTGGGTGTAACACGTGTTTTGTTAAAACCATCCAGAGTAGTAGAGATCATGATCTCATGCGAACCACCATTGTACCCTCTGCTTACTCCGATGGCATAGTCGTAAGCGTATCCTACACTGATCTCAGGAGTAATCAGATATCCCACCATGGCCGAAACAGCATCGCCCAGCCGATAAGAAAAACCTCCCCAAACCATTTTATCGTAATATCCAAGCACATTGATATCGAACTGGGTCATAAACCAGCTGCTCTTAAATAACAGGTAGGGCTGAATGTCGATACGGTCAGCTACATCCTCAAAAAGATACTTTGCATACAAGTAATAGTGACGGGGTGTATAATCGCTCATAGAACCTTTTACCGACCGGTACAGATGGGTGGCGGCAAAACCTATCGTAAGGTTCGGGTCGTTGTATTGCACTCCAAAATTGAAATCAGGGCGCAGAAAACTCTCTTTGCCAAACATGGCAGAGGGATCTGATTCGTCGTCGTAGCGGAGGTTGGTACCGTCGATGGTCCGGTTTACGATGCCTGCTCCCAACCCAAAAGTAACACTGCTGAGCACCCCTATCTGCACCGGAAATGCATAAAAAGCACGTGCTGCCAGAAAACTTTCATACCCCAGCCTGTCGAGATGAATATTCATACCCACACCACCAAAAAGATCCTGCATGTATGTGCTGGCATTGATCGCCTGGGTGGAGGGTGCATTATCAAAACCGATCCATTGCTGACGGGCTACAAAGGATGCATTGATGGTATTGGATACTTCTATTGCTGCGGGGTTAAAGGTTACTTCATTGAACATGTACTGGCTAAAATGAACATCGTTCTGTGCCAGCAAGATAAAATTGCATAAAACAAACAATGTGAATAAATAGAACTTCTTCATGTTATTGTTATTTAGTGTAGTGTGTAATTTTTGTTCTTTTTATAATTGTCCGGTAAGTCTGCGTGCCCTGCTTACCGGAATCCTTTCTCCGTTGTCGAAAGCCACAATATAAATTTCATAGCCCAGTTTCCGGAGTTCTCTTTGCATGTTGAACGCCGAATCAAAGTCATCAAAACTTCCCACCAGATAGCGATGATAGCGGTCATTGTCGTAATAATAAATAATGTCGGTGCCTGGTACATTCTCCATGATTCTCTGATAGTAAGATGGATGAATGGGAATGTTGGATGCCATAAACTGTACCATAAACTCAATACCTTCAGCGAAGTAGGCATCTTTTTCAATGTTGTTCAGGTACCTGAAACTATGTTTGGAGGCATTGTCCAGGTAAGCCTGCAATTCGTTTACGGGTATGGCCTGAAATTCTGCTCTTCTGTTCATACGGTGCTCGTTGTCGGTAACGGCATTTGGAAAAGCAAGCTGCATCTTGCCATGCCCCTGTGGATAAATACGCCTGGGGTCTATGTCTTGCTTTCTCAAATGCCTGAGTATGCTTTGTGCTCTTTCCTGCGAAAGGTAGAAATTAAACAGGTAACCACTAATCTCATCTGTATGGGCATCTATGATAATCCCCTTATCTGGATTTGAGCGAAGATAAGAAACAACACTGTCTAATTGCTGGTAGGCTTTGTTGTCGAGGTTTGCTTTGGCAAAATCGAAATAGATTACCGGAAAGCCCTCTGCAATGAGATTGAAAACAGGTTCTTCCTGCTCTCTCTGAAACGTTTCTTCCAGTACGGGTGATGTGTATTGTTCTTCCAGTGCTTCAACAATCATGTCTTCGGGTTCTTTGGTCGCTGTTTCTTCTGGCTGGATTTCTTCAGCTAACAGTTCTTCCGTTTCCGGCTCTTGTTCCGGCACTGTTTCCTGTGGCATCTCGTTGGGTATGAGCACAAAATCTTTTTGATAATCTTTGATAACGGTAAACCTGTTGGATATCATCTGATCTTTAACGTCAATGGTGTCATTGAGTTCCCGGTAGTCTTCGGGATACGCAGAGATGAAATAGTTGACATCTGTTGAAAGCTCGGGCAGACTGTAGTACCCCTGTGCGTCGCTGGTAGCGCTGTAAAAATTATCCTGGTCGTCCATAAAATAGAGTTCTACGCCGGGCACGGGTTCTTTGCTGAGAGAATCAAGGGTTCTGCCACTAATATGGAAGGTTTTGGGTATAACCCGGAAAGAGAAAATATCATCCTCTCCTTCTCCTCCAGGGCGGTTAGAACTGAAAAAACCTCTCGTGTAATTTTCATCGATTACAAAACCAAAATCATCGGCACTGCTGTTAACAGGTGCTCCCATATTGATTGGGCTGCTGTAATTGCCTTCCTCGTCAATTTCCGAATAATAGACATCGAAACCGCCAAATCCCGGATGCCCGTATGAAGAGAAATATAAAACATCTCCGGCAATAAAAGGGTAGGAGTCGTTAAAAGGAGTGTTTACCGAATCTCCCAGATTTACCGGATCCTCCCAGGTGTTTTGGTCTGTGCGGATCATTTTGTAAATATCGTATCCTCCCCTTCCTCCCGGCATATCTGAGGCGAAATAAAGCACCGAACCGTCTTCATTGATAGAAGGATATCCGATATTGAATTCATCGCTGTTAAAGGGAAATATTTTGGGTTCACTCCAGGTATCATTCTGTTTGTTGTATTGAACCGTATACAAATCTGCTGTGGCTCTGTTGCCATCCGCACCACCACTATTCATGAAATAAGCCGTTTCATTCACTTTGTCGTACGAAAGAAAACCGTCATAATAATCGGAGTTGATTCCTCCTGATAGCGGTTTGGGTAAATCCCAGTCTTTCTCTCTCTTATTGAAGGTTGCCTGGTAGATGTTTGAATACCCTGCTGCGGTACCATCCATGTTTTGTGTAGAGGAAAAAACAATGCGTTCTTTTAATTCGCGGGTAGACCACATCCAGTAAAAAATATTATTGGATCGCAGGCGAATATTAATATCGAACTGTTCATCAACTTTCGACTGCTCTTCATAAGTAACGGCTACATTTTCCAAAAAAGAAACCCCCCATTGCTGTCCCGGGTTATTGATTCCTGTTTCATTGGAAGTCTCAAAAATGGTTTCGGTATTATAGTTTTCCTGAGCAAAAGTGGCAGATTGTAATAATTTCTGAGCCATTTCGTCATCAGGATACCTTTCCAGGTAAGTGTTCAGATACTCTATGGCATTCTCAAACTCTTCCAGACCCAAGGTCATCTCACTAAGATTCAAATAAATATCATAATCATTGTAGCCCAGGTTTAACGCTATCTGATACCATTTCTTGGCTTCCTTGTAATTCCAGAGATTTTTATAGGCATCGCCGGTTTTAAAAGAAAGTTGCTTTCTGATGGCAGCGTCATCTTCCTTGCGAAGTATTTTCTGATAAACATCAATGGCTTCTTCGTACTGTCCTTTTTCAAAAAATTCGTTACCTACCTCAATCCTTTGCTGAACGCGTTGGGCAAGAATACTGCAACTAAACAGAAAAAACAAAATAAAACTGGTAATTCGAATCATGTATATGTTTGTTTTTGGTGTTGTTTTTTGTTTGAAAACAACGTTATTACGTATTTTTGACTGATGAGAAACCCGGAATTGTTCAGAAAAATGCCTGATCCTTTTTAAAATTTTAATTCCCGGGTTTCTCATTCAGTTATCATTTATACGTAATGTCTGGTTGAAAGTTTTGTAATGGTTTTCTTCGGTTTTTATTCAGATTCCTCCCGAAGCACAACCGTAACAGAACCTTTTACCGTGGTTCTTTGATTGTTATTGTCTAAAATTGTTACCAGGTAATAATATGTTCCTGGTGATACTTTTGCACCGTTAAAAGTACCGTCCCATCCTTGTCTGCCTTCATAAACCTTTTGCCCCCACCGGTTAAAGATGGTGAGCTCGGCTCCCGGACCAAATACATCGTTGATGCCGTCGTCATTAGGTGTAAAGGCATTGGGCAGTTCATTAAGCAGGATAGATATAGTGTCTGTGGCGCTATTGCAGTTTCCATCGAAAACAACCGCAAATACCCTGTCTCCTCTTACCAGTGAGGTTGTGGTAAATGTGTTCGATTCACCCGATTGAACAGGTTCTGTATCTGCCAACATCCACTTGAATCCTTCTCCGGTTTCTTCTTCTTCTTCCTCATTATTATCTGTACCGGATTCATCATCAGAGATAACATAAAAATCATACAATGCATAGTTCTCGGGCATTACCTCAAATATTACCGATTCTCCCGGGAATATCGAATAACTTCCATCTGTCAATGCACCATTAACGTATAATTCTGTTTCAGGAAGATCGAGCATTTCTACAACAACGGTTATGTTTAGCGGGCATCCCATGGCATCAAGCGCAAGCAGGTTGTAACTGGGTGCAAAGGGTGCTTCAATCTCCGGATTTATTTCGCTGGAGATGCTGTTTCCATCATTGTCAGTCCAGAAATATTGGTAGGGTTGCGATCCACCACTGAGTGCAATGAACTGACCCAGTTGTGTTATGCTGTCGCCGGCACATACTACCGGATTTCCTGCCATTTCAACACTAAAGTCGCCAATGGTAATGGTAACGCTTCCGGTAGATATACATCCACCATTGTTGTCAGTAACTTCTAAGGTATACATAGTGGTTACCTCTGGGCTAACAACCGGGTTGGACTCTGTTGAATTAAAGGACGGATCCTGGTCTGATGACCAGAGATAACTATAACCGGACACCTCTGCACCACCTATTGCTGTATTTACGGCATCATCAGCAGAACAGAACATCATGTCGTCAGCAATATCAACTTCCGGCAATGGATTCACGGTGATAACAGTTTGGTATTCCGTTGAACAGGAACCATTGGATACCTCCAGGATGAAGGTGATCTGATCGTTTTCATCCAAAGGATAATAACCAGGTATGACAGATGGATTTGCTTCATCACTGGAAAATCCCTGAGGAACTGATGACCAGCTATAGGTAAGAGCGGGGTCGGGTGTTATATCCGACAGTTGTATCTCTTCGCCTTCACAAACAACCCTGTCGTCAATAATGTCAGCTGTTGGGTAGTCAAGCACGGTAACCACCACAGAGTTCTCTTTTGAGCAACCGGTTAAGGTGTAGGTCTCAATTAAGGTGTAGGTTGTGGTAACCAATGGACTTACAACCGGGTTGGAAATGGTGGTATCTGAAATGCTCTCATCTTCCGGTTCGCTAAACCAATGGTAGGTGTTGGGCGGCAGAGGATCAGTGATCTCCTGACCCAATTGTGCAGATTGACCGGTACAGATACTTAGATCTTCTCCTGCGTATGCCTCTGGAGCAGGATTAACAGTTACAGTCAATGAGTCGATGCTCTCGCAGTCGAATCCCGGTGTGGTTTCAAACAAAATATAGGTAGTGGTAAATTCGGGTGAAACCGTGGGATTGGCAACATTATTCTGAAACTCTTCATCGGGGTTGCTTGAGATCCATAGATAAATATGGGTTGGATCTGATTCATCCGGTCCAATAACCACTGATTCTCCCTCGCATATCATCTGGTCTTCTCCTGCATAGGTCTCGCCACCCACTACCTCTACAAAAACACTGTTGGAGTTGGAGCAATCGGTTTCTGTCGAAATCTCTGTAAGTGTAAATGTTGTATTCTCCAGTGGCCTTACTTCTGGGTTGGCAATAGTTGCATCACTGATATAAGCTCCTTCCGGTTCACTGGTCCATAAATAGGTCGTGTTGTTGTCTACTGGTGCTTCCGGACCCAATTGAATAGTGTCACCGTAGCAAATGGTTTGGTCATCACCAGTAAACGCATCAGGAATGGGGTTTATGACCAGTGTTACCTCTACACGATCACTCTCGCAATCAGATGCCGGGATCGAAGATGAAGCCCATGCGCTGTATGTTCCGGGTTCAGTGCCAGTAGGGGCTTCTGCCACCTCATCAGTGGTTTCATCTGCATACCAGAGTATAACTGCGCCTTCGGGTGCGGTTGCAGAAGCAGTATATTCGGTGCCATCGTAGCATACTTCAAGGTTGTCTGCTACGGGTACATCAGGCAGGTTCACTATCGTGAGTGTCACTTCCACGCGGTCACTTTCACAGCCTGTCGCATCATTTACAGATGATGCCCATGCACTGTAAACCCCCGGATCAGTTCCGGCAGGAGGTGCACCAGCATCAGAACCTGTTTCATTTGCATACCAAACCAGATTTGATCCTTCGGGTGCTGTTGCATCTGCTGTGAAGGTATTGCCATCAAAACATGCCAAAACATTATTTGCGGTGGGCATATCGGGAATCTCATGGATGGTGAGTGTTACTTCAACCCGTTCGCTTTCACAATCACTTCCGTCGAAAGAGGCAGCTGCCCAGGCGGTGTAGGTACCTGGTTCTGTGGCTATGGGTTGTTCTCCGGTTTCATCACCTGTTTCTGATGCATACCAAATAATGCTAGCACCATCAGATGAGGTTGCATTGGCACTGTATTCAGTTCCATCGAAGCATACGGCTGTATTTTCTGCAATCGGCGTAACCGGAGTATCCAGTATGGTGAGTGTAACTTCTGTACGTTCTGCACTTTCACAATTAGTGAGGGTATCAACGGATGCTGCCCATGCTGTGTAGATACCTGAATCGGTTCCTGATGGTGCGGTTGTTTCCTCATCTCCGGCTTCTGTTGAATACCATATTATATCTGAATCTGCCGGAGGTATTGCATCTGCACTATGCTCTGTACCATCAAAACAAACAGTCAGATTATCAGGTTGTGGTGCCTCGGGTAGTTCATTGATAACCAGGGTTACCTCTACTCTCTCACTCTCACAGGCTGTATTGTCATCTACAGAAACGGCCCATGCACTATAGGTTCCCGGATCAGTGCCGGTAGGAGCAGTTGTTACTTCATCACCTGTTTCGGTGGTATACCAAACAATGCTGGCACCTGCAGGTGAGGATGCTGTTGCGATATGTGTTTGTCCGTCGAAACAGATGGATACATTGTTCGCCTGTGGTTCAGCGGGGTTTTCAAGTATTTCGAGGGTAACCTCCACGCGATCACTCTCACAACCTGTAGCATCATCCACCGAGGATGCCCATGCAGTGTATGTACCTGGCTGAGTTGCCGTCGGAAGGGTTGTTTCAGATCCATCAGTTTGTTCTGTGTAATAAACTACAGAACTTCCGGCGGGTGCAATTGCCTCAGCAAAATATTCTGACCCGTCAAAACAGATCATGGTGGGATTGACCTGTGGCTCATCGGGAAGATCATTGATGGTTAGTGTAACAAGGGTTCTTTCACTTTCACATCCGGAGAGATCTTCTACTGCAGATACCCATGACGTATAAGTGCCTGGATCTGTTCCTGTTGGGGGTGCTCCTGCATCCATACCTGTTTCATCAGTGTACCATGTCAGGGTGGTGCCTGTTGCACTTGTTGCCCCGGCTGTAAATTCCTCTCCTGTGAAACAAACTGTAAGATCATCGGCCACGGGAGCCTCAGGAATCGGTGTTATGGTTATCTCTGTGCTTGTTGTAGATGCACATGTACCATCTGTGAAGTCGTAAACAACGGTATAGGTTCCGGCTGTGCTGTTGTCAAGATCTATTTCACCGGTAGAAGCATCGATAACCAGACCTGCCTCAGAACTGAAGGTACCTCCATCCTGACCCGTCAGGGTAACTTCAGCGATTCCTGCACCTTCGCAGTAAGGACCTGCATCGTAACTGATGGTGGCAACAGGAAGAGGTAGTTCTGTAAGTGTTATCGTATTGTTCATGGCAACGATGCAACCATTGTTGATGTGCGTTGCCTGTGCAGTGTAATCGCCTTCGGTGTCAAAGAAACCAAAGTTGATCTCTGAACCGGTGCCTTCGGTTGTGGAACCGTCTATGAGGTTTCCGTCGAGGAACAGTTCATAATTTACACCGGTTTCGCTGCCCGAAAGTATGATCTCCACACCGGCAGATCCTTCGCAGAACTCACCGCTGTCGGTTACTGTCAGATCAAATACGGCAACTATGGCAGGATCTTCTATGGTAACGGTTGTCTGACTGCTGCATGTGTTGTCATCCTCCACTTCAATCGTGTATTCCCCACTCTGATCCAGGTCTGCAAAAACTACGGGTGTGTCAGCAAGAACACCTGATTGGGTGGCAACTGAATTGCCATCAAGCAGCAATTCTACTGTGTAGTTGGGAGTGCCTCCGGAAACGGTAACTTCCAGAGATCCGGTATCACCGGGACAATTAATGGGTTGCTCAACTGTTGCAATGATCTGAATCTCTTCAGGTTCGCTGATATTGAAAATCTCAGAAAGAACCGGTCCGCAGTTTTGCTCATCGGTTACAGAAACGAGATAATTTCCAGGGGATAATTCTGTAAAGGTACCATTGCCCTCCTGCGTTATGAGCGGGGTGCCGCTATCTGCATCTTCCAGCGTATAGGTGAGTGTACCTGTTCCGCCCAGTGCTGATATGGTAATGGAACCATTATCGGACTGGTTGCAGGTAGCATTGGCAATGCTGCTCAGATCATGATCGATAACAAGTGCATCGGGTTCATCAATGAAAATAATATCGGAAACATCAGAACCACAGGCATTGTCGTCGTTAACACTGACCACATAATTTGCTGATAAAAGACCGGAAAATGTCTGTTCGTCACCTGTATCATCCACAATGCTGGCGATCAGGTTGTTATCAGTATCAAACAAGTTGTATGTGTAGGGCAACTGACCTCCTGTGGCTTGCACGGCAATGCTTCCTGAAGGCTCACCCGCACAAATAGCATCATCGGAAGAGATGATGGTAAGGATTGGATTTTCTGTTATGGTTAACTCTGTGGTCGTAATATTTTCGCAGAAAACATCTTCGAAACGGTAAGAGATGGTATAGGTTCCTGGTCCGGTAAGGGCCAGATCAACTACACCTGCAAAAGCGTCGTCATTTTCAAATACAACACCGGTACCACTGAAAACACCACCCTGCTGGCCTGTAATCACAGGAGAGGCAAGGCCAGAATTCTGGCAATAGGGAGAATCTGGGTAAGATATTTCGGCAACTGGCAATGCACGTATAACGATCTCTGCGGTTGTGCTGTTGCTGCATGTACCATCAGTGAAATTATAGGTTACAGTGTAAGTTCCCGGCGTGCTTGCTTCAAGGTCTACTTCACCGGTATTGGAATCTACAAAAACGACCCCTTCTTCAGCGCTGAAAGTACCACCGATCTGACCGGTCAGAGTAACCAAAGCAGTACCAAAGGCACAGTAGTAATCTTCTTCATAATCGATGGTTGCAATTGGCAGAGCATTGATGGTAATCTCTGCTGTGGCAGAGTTGCTGCAATTGGCATCATTGAAATCATACACAACAGTATAGATTCCGGGTGTACTTGCTTCCAGATCCACTTCACCGGTTGCGGTATCTATAATCAAACCTGCACCAGAACTGAATGTTCCTCCTGTTTGCCCGCTAAGGGTAACGGCAGCAGAACCCGTTGCACAATAAGGATTATTATCATAAGAGATATCCGCAATGGGTAATGGGTTGATGGTGATTTCGGTTGATGTGCTGTTGCTACAGTTCAGATTGCTGAAATCATACGTTACTGTATAAGTACCCGGGGTACTTGCTTCAAGGTCTATTTCGCCTGTATTGACATCTACTACCAAACCAGCATCGGCACTGAAAGTTCCTCCTGCTTCTCCTGTAAGTGAAACCGTTGCTATTCCGGTAGCACAATACGGATCATTATCATAAGAGATGGTTGCTTCAGGCAGTGCGTTAATGGTAATGGTTGTTACAGACGAATTGCTGCAATTGCTCAGATCATCAAAATATTCATAGGTAACCAGGAATGTGCCCTCATTGCTTGCTTCCAGATCTACATCACCGGTTGCGGCATCAATTACAAGTCCCGGATCTGCGGTAAAAGTACCTCCGGTTTGCCCGGAAATAGAAATGTTTGCAGTTCCGGTAGCACAATAAGGATCATTGTCATAGGATATCACCGCCTCTGGAAGCGGATTGATCGTAATCTCAGCACTGGTCTCATTGCTGCAGTTACCATCGTCAAATTCATAGGTTATGATGTAGGTTCCAGGTTCGCTGAGATCAAGATTTACTGTGCCGGATAATTCGCCTATGACCAAACCATCAGGTGCGGAGTAGATGCCTCCGGGCTGTCCAGTAAGTGTAACCTCTGCAAAACCAGCATCCTCGCAGTATGGATCGCCATCATAAGAAATGGATGCCGTGGGCAGTGCATTGATGGTGATATCGGTGGTGGTGCTGCCGGAGCAGTTTTCATCTTCGAAACTGTAGGTAACGGTGTAGGTGCCGGGTGTACTTGCTTCCAGGTCAACCTGGCCGGTTTCTTCGTCGATCAACAGTTCTTCAGGTGCCGTAAAGGTACCGTCTTGTTGCCCTGAAATTGAAACCTCTGCTGTACCTGTTGCGCAGTAAGGATCAAGATCGTAAGAGATGGTCGCTTCCGGGACAGCATTTATAGTCACTTCGGTAAAGGTGATATCTTCACACCATTCATTTTCAAAACGGTAAGATACTTCGTAGGTTCCGGGAGTGGAATTTTCAAGATCAATCTCACCGGTAAATATATTGATATCGAGTCCTGCCGGAGAGGAACTAAATGTACCGCCCTGCTCTCCGTCGATGGTGGGAGAAGCCACACCAACAGCACAGTAAGGATCATCCTCATAGCTGATGGTTGCTTCGGGCAACGGACGGATGGTTATATCTGTGGTTGCTGTGTTGGTGCAGATACCATCAGAGAACTCATAAGTTACTGTGTAAGTTCCCGGTGTGCTTGCTTCCAGGTCTACTTCACCTGTGTTGGCATCCTCAAAAACGACTCCGTCATCAGCGCTGAAAGTACCGCCGCCTTGTCCGGTCAGGGTAACTTCAGCAGTACCAAAAGCACAGTAATAATCCTCGGGATAATCAATGGTTGCTTCTGGCAACGCATTGATTGTGATGGAGGTTGTGGTTGTGTTGGAACAATTGGCGTTGGCGAAATCATAGGTAACGGTGTATGTTCCGGGCGTGCTTGCTTCCAGATCAATATCACCTGATGTCTCATCGATGATCAGTCCGGCAGGTGCAGAGAAAGTGCCGCCTTCCTGTCCGGTTAATGTTATCGTTGCAATGCCGGAAGCACAGTACGGATCGTTGTCGTAATTGATGGATGCTGTGGGTAGGCTATTGATGGTGATGTCTGTTGTGGTTGAACTGGAACAATTGCCATCGGTAAAATCGTACGTAACGGTGTAAGTGCCAGGGGTACTTTCTTCCAGATCAATTTCGCCGGTTGCGGCGTTGATGGAAACACCTGCGGGTGCGGAAAATTCTCCACCTGCTTGTCCTGTAAGGGAAACTGTTGCTGATCCTAAAGCACAATAAGGATCTGCCTCGTAAGAGATGGTCGCTGTTGGCAGAGGAAGTTCTGTAACAGTGATGGCGTTGTTCATATCCACGATGCAACCATTGTTGATGTGTGTTGCCTGTGCAGTGAAATCGCCTTCGGTGTCAAAGAAACCAAAGTTGATCTCTGAACCGGTGCCTTCGGT
>CAZPVB010000059.1:0-19998 GCA_964589855.1 uncultured Bacteroidales bacterium | reverse complement strand
ATTGCATGTCGCCGGTTTGGTTGCCGGCGGGTACGCTGGGGTCGGTTTCGGTTTCGAGATAATTACCCAGATCACTGATCTGACTTTCAGTTATTGTTAATGCTGCTTCATGCTCTGTTACATCGCTTTCAGTTACGGTATAATCTGAAATATAGTCGGGGGTTAATCTTACCCATTTCGAACCATCGAACTGCAATAAATCACCTGATTGGGCATCTGTAAAATCAAAATTTGCTTCCAGACCCGGGTCTGTTTCCGTTTCAATATAATTGCCCAGATCACTGATCTGACTTTCGGTTATTATAATATCTTCAGACTTATCCCATGCTGAAAAAACGGGGTCAGTTTCATTAATTTCTCCTGTAACTGTTTCCGAGGTTTTTGCATGAAATGCAAAAGGTACACTTAACATCTGGTTTGTCCCGGAGATGGTATAATTTGTGCCGCCTTCCGGGTCGGTTTCGGTTTTAAGAAAATAAGGTCCGTTTGTCCAGTCGATAGTTGAGAAATCATCGTTGGTGGTTCCTGTTCCGATTTCTATATTTACCAAGCCGTTGGCATTGGTGGTTGGTTCCTGCGTTTCAACGTAAACCGCTGTTCCGTTTGCAGAACCTTGCAAAATGCTTATTTGCATGCCAACCTGGGTGTTGGTTATCAAATTATCACTGGCATCGCGGATTACTGCCTGGTAACTCATTTTTTCGGGTGATTGAGCCCTAAGTGATGTTATAATTAACAAATTTGCCAAAGTAAAGATTAACGTTTTGACAATGAGGTTATTATTTGATTTGTTAATGAGTGTTTTCATTTTCCGGGATTTAAAATTCATACTAGTTTTTAAAAAAATGAACTAATCAAAAAATCAATTTTTTCTTTCATAGTTGATATCATTAGATTCAATAATATTTGTTTTGATGCCATGATTGATGGCATTAAAACGTTGGTTATTGGTAGTTTGATAATTTTCACACCGTAGCATCCATTATTCCGTTTCTTTCAATATTCTTTTTACAACTTTCAACTTCATTTGTTTGTGTATCATTTAACTTCCATTTCTATTCATTGATGAACTATTTGTTTTTTTGGATTTCATTCATTGGAATGCTGTTCTTGGTTTTTGACCATGAATTGACGAAGCAAAAATAAGTTTTAATTTAACATGAATAAGTTTTTTGCATTTTTTACACTATCAAAGTCATGGAAAAGGGGTTTTCCAACAATAGAACATCGGGTGTGTTAGTAGGGGAAATGCCAAAACACATATCTATTGATTACATATTTTAAACTTTCCCCTCTTTATGAATAATTGTGCTGAAAATTATCAGATTCCCAAGTAATAATCAAAATCATAGGATCATACATTTTCAGGCAAAAAAAAACCGGGTTTCCCCGGTTTAGTTATTTTAATAACAGCAATTTCATCTTCCATATCCAAAGTTACTCTGATTCGGACCTCTGCCTCTGCCTTGTCCTGATCTGTTATACCCTTTTCCATTAGAGCGATTGCGCATATGGGGTCTGCTATCAAAAACAGCACGTTGCTCAGGAGTGAGTATCTCGCGGACAGATTGCCGGTGCTGCTCAAGGCTTTTCAGATGATCTGCCCTGAGTGAAGCCATTTGATCAATGATACCATTGATTTTATTCATATCAGCATTTTCAGCAATACTCAAAGAGCGTTTCTGAGCGCGCAACTCATCCATCTTTGCTCTGTGTGCGGTAGATTCCTGCAAGCGTTCTGATCTTAATTCACTTATTTTGTTTTCCTGCTCTTGTGTTAGTTCGGGAAGATTGAAACAGTTTTTTTGTTGTACACCTTTGTTATTTCTTTGGGCAGAGATCTGTAAAGAAAAAAACAGGGCAAAAATCAACATTAAATACTTTTGTGCTTTCATAACTATAAATTTTTAAATAATTCAATGAATAAAAAATGTTTTCGGGTGTTGGATGAAAAAATTCATGAAAGGTTTAAAAAGAAAGCAGAAAAATATTTATTTTTTTTCGTTGATGAATTTTTCTAATGTTTGCGCAGAAAAATACTCTTTGAACTGAGTGGTAAGATCACTGACCATCCCTCCCATCAAACACTTATTAAAAGGGCATACATGTCTGTCGAGAGGGCATTCCGGTACTTCTATCGTACCTTCTATGGCTTCATAAATATCGAGTAACGTGATATCTTTTGTATCAACATTAAGCACAAACCCCCCACTGGGACCTCTTACCGATTTCAGAAATCTTTTTTTGGTAAGCACCTGCATAACTTTTGCAAGATGGTTTTTGGAAGCCCCAATTTCAGAGGCAATATTATTTACATTTACATGTGTATCTGCCTGTGCAACAAACACCATAGCATGTATTGCAATAGAAGCAGCCTCCGATAAATGAACAATTTTAGACATAAAAAACAAATAAATTGATAAGAAAATCCTTAAAGGATATTTTATTATATTGAGATGCGATAAAAACCAGAGAAAAATAAATTCCTGTTGTTTCAGAAAATCATTTTTCTTACCACAACCTGATCCAGGGCATGCAGATCATTCTCCAGTCTGAGACATTCTTCCTTATCTCCCATCAATTCCAGAATAATAAGTCCGGCATTCTCTTTTCCGGGCAAATCAATTTCATTGATGCCCAGGCGGGTTTTGATGGTACATCCGTATTTTGTAAAGATATCCTGCAATTCCTGTGCTTTGTGTTCTTTATTTTCTACTGCCAGACCCAAAATTGTAATTTGATCCATAATTTTAATGATTAATGATATGAAACATTGGTTTCTCAATGAAGATGATGGTTGTGATTGCCGAATTGCATTTTTTGTATTTCAACACCTCCAATTTCAGCAATTTCATTTTCCAATGCATCCCATTTTTGTTGATCGCCTTTCAGAACGATTAAAATGGTGCCTATCCGGCTGCAAACATTTTCGGATAATTCATGAAACCCGAGTCTTGTTTTAATGATATCAGCATAGCGTGTAAGCACTTCCTGGGTTCTGCCCGCTTCTTTGATGCGGTCATAAACCATAATTCCTAAAATTCTTGTTGAATACATAAGATGCAATTTTGTTTTAAAAATAAAGATCTCTGTTTCCTTCTTTGATCAGCTGTATTTTTTCCTTCAGTTTTCCTACATCCTGTTGATTTGCCAGATCGCGGATCTTGGTATTAATGAGTTCATACCCTTTGGTTTTGGTTTCCTGCGGTGCATAATCTTCGAGATACTCTGCCAGTGTGAGCAATGCATTTGGTGAGCAAAACCGTTTGATGAATCCCGGTACTGAAAACTCCATAAAATGCTCGCCGGTTCGTCCCAACCGATAGCATGCTGTGCAAAAGGAGGGAATATATCCGGTTCTGATCAGTTCGTCCATGATCTCGTTGAGCGACCGGTTGTCGTTGATCTGAAACTGTCCGGAGGTAAGATCATTGGTACTTTTTCCCTTAGAATACCCCCCCAGGTCGAGATTGGTACCTCCATCAATCTGGGAAACACCAAAACGAAGGATCTGGTCGCGTATGTGTTTGGGTTCGCGGGCCGTAAGAATCATTCCTGTGTAAGGCACGGCAAGGCGCAAAATGGAAACCAATCTTACAAACTCTTCATCGGTTACCAGATTTTTCTTATCGATGTTCAAGGATAGTGCATTCTGAATCCTCGGGAAGCTGATGGTATGTGGTCCCACATTGTATACCGCTTCGAAATGATTTACATGCCTGACCAAACTCAGCACCTCAAATTTCCAATCGTACAATCCAAATAAAGCACCAATTCCCACGTCGTCGATACCTGCTTCCTGCGCCCTGTCCAGGGAGGTAAGTCTCCAGTCATAATTTCGTTTCACCCCACCCAGGTGTACATTCGAATAAGTAGGTTCATGATAGGTTTCCTGAAATATCTGATAAGTACCTATTCCTGCATCTTTTATGGTGCGAAACCCGGGAATATCGAAAGGGGCTGCGTTGATGTTCACACGTCTGATCTCACCGTGATTGTGTTTGGCGCTGTAAACGATTCCTACTGTTTCTGCAATAAACTCAGCAGAATATTTAGGATGCTCTCCATAGACGAGAATAAGTCTCTTGTGCCCCTGGTCAATCAGTGCAGTGGTTTCATTTACCAATTCCTGGTGGCTAAGGGTTATCCGTTTCATATCCTTATTTTCGGCACGAAATCCGCAGTACTGGCAGTTGTTGGTACACAGATCGCCTACATAAAGGGGGGCAAACAAAACGATACGCTCTCCATAAACTTTCTCCTTCAAAGTTCTGGCACCTTCTTTTATTTCCTCAATCAATTGGGGGTCTTCAGCATTCAACAACACAGCAGTTTCTTCGAGGGAAAGTCGTTTTTTATCTAAAGATGCTTTGATAATCTCCCTTACCCTCTCTTTGTCAGGACGGGTGTTAGCAATAAACCCTTCAATTTCATTGGGGTCGATAAAGGGTTTCATTCTTTGGTCTTTAATACTGTAGTTTTCAGGATAATATATCATAATACAAGTATTTCGGTAATTAAAGTACAAAAATACGGAAATTTTATGAGTTGGATGACAGAAACAAAAGCGGGAGGCGGTTTTTATTGAGAAGAAATGGTGAGTCCGTCATAAGCAAGAAAAACATTGTCGGGTAATGAATCCTGCACTTTTTCGTGCAACCCCATAAAGTGGCTCATATGCGTAATGTATGCCTCTCTGGGTTTGATTTCGTTAATAATCTCAACCGCTTCCTCAAGCGAAAAATGAGATATATGCTTTGATTTTCTTAAAGCATTAATAACCAAAACATCTGTTCCCTTCAATTTTTCCTTTTCTTGTTCTGAAATATAATTTGCATCCGTTACATAAGAGAAATTGCCTATACGAAATCCAAATACAGGCAATTTATGGTGCCAAACCTCCAAAGGTTTTATCTCTAAATCACCGATCGTAAAAATTTGATTATTAATAACATGGAAATCAAGTTGGGGGGCGCCAAAGAATCTTTTTTCTGTAAAAATATAAGGGAATTCGCGACGGATAGCATTAATGACATCCTGACTGGCGTATACGTCAACAGTTTTATTTAACACATAGTTAAAAGCCCTTACATCGTCGAGCCCGGCAATATGATCACGATGTCCGTGAGTAAAAATGATGGCAGAGATATCTTCTACTTGCTCTCTTATCATTTGATATCTGAAATCGGGACCACAATCAATCACCAGATTTTTTTGGTTTACCCTTATCAGCACGGAGGTGCGTAAACGATGATCTTTTTTATTATCACTTTTGCAAACCTCACAATCGCATGCCACAACAGGAACACCTGTGGATGTGCCCGTACCCAGAAAAATAACTTCGATTGGAGGTTTTTTGATCATAAATTTTAATTTACTTTGTTTGTATCTTCTTGCCTGTCAGAGAATGATATTGGTTTCACAGATTTCACACTTTTCCTTGTCTTTGCGAGTGCCAAATCATTCAAGGTTAATACAACAACTCCTCAACTTCCTCCATGGTTTCTGCCATTTCATCTTTGAGAAAATCATCATAAACAGCAACGGCTTTTTCGCCGCGCATTTTTTTATGAAAGTAAATGGTTGCTCCTGAAAGATCTAAGTTTGTTTTGTCATGCAGCAAAACTGTGTCAACACTTTTACCTTGGCCAAACTCATGAATGATGGTCATGGATTTCAGAAATTTTCCCTCCAGCAAAACATTGGTAGCATACATTCCATTGGGTGGTATGAGTTTTTCTTCTTCTGTAATCTTTGTTGTAAAAAAGTTTATATCTTGCATTTCAGCAAAGTTGGGTGATCGCATAAATTTTCCATGAATGATGTACTGATGATCAAGATAGGCATTTGCTCGCATAATATTTCCCTGCAGCAATGCTTTCCTGATCTTGGTAGAGCTTACTGTTTCGTTTTCAATGTCTTTTAAAGGAATTTCTTCTACTCCAAAATTTAGGTTTTTACTCAGTTCATGCAGGTATGCATAGTCACCCGATCTGTTATGTCCAAAATGATGATTTTTTCCTACAATTACAATTTTAGCGCTTAATTGCTTAATCAAAATATCGGAAATAAATTCACTGGATGTGGTTTTAGAGAATTCTTTTGTAAAAGGTATAATAATAAGATTATGGAGACCCGTTTTGGAAAGCAGATCAATTTTCTCTTCTTGCGAATTGATGAGTTTCAGGTCTTTTTGTTCGGGATATAAAACTTTTCTGGGGTGTGGATGAAAAGTTACCAGTGTTGATTCACCCTGAATGCTTTCGGCCAGTTCTTTCATTCTGTTAATAATAATTTTGTGCCCTATGTGCACACCATCAAATGAACCGGTTGTAACGACTGTGTTATTCAATTTTCCCTCCGCCTCAAGGGTATCATAAAAAACATTCATAGGTTATATTTGATTTTTAAATGTCAGATACATCTGTTTATAATTTGCTTCTCTTTGATATTGAGGGGTTTGCGTTTTTTGTAAGTTGCCCTTTCAGGGCGCCGGAGGGCATCGGTTGCAATTACCCAGGGCGTTGCCACTGGGTTGAATTGATTTGCCCTATCAGGGCGATCCACTTCCAGCACCAATAATCATCCTCGTGTGTGTTTTAATCCAATCATGGATGTTTCATCTTTTTATTTTTCCTTTTACAGTTCATTGACTTCATAACGAAACCAACAACGGTGATTGCTAACAAAATGGTAACGGGATATTTTTCTCATCATGAATGGGAAAATCATATTTATCCAATTTTGTTTCACTTAACCTGATCTGCATGCTGCTGTTTCACCAAAAAAGCAAGTTTTTCGAGGGAAGTAATGATATCATACTCTTCAAGGAAGACCCCTTCGGGCACATTAAGCGGAACGGATGTATAGTTTAGTAACCCTTTTACGCCTGCCTCCCAAGCTTCTTTGGCAACTTCGTGTGTGGCACCCGGTGCAACGGTTAATATGGCAATATGGATATTGTGCTCAGGGATTTTTTCTTTAAGTTGGTTTACATGATAACAAGGAATACCTGAGATGATCCGGTTGGTTTTTTGAATATCGTTATCGAAAGCTGCCACAATTGACAAACGTTCTCTTTTACCTGAAAAATAACTGGTAATTGCCCTCCCGAGGTTTCCCATGCCAATAATGGCAACCTGTTGTGGATGTTCACTATCGATGATCTGTCCAATCAGCTCTACCAGATCCTTTACAATATACCCCTTACTCTGACTACCGGAATAACCGATAAGCATAAGATCGCGTCTTACCTGCACGGAGGTAAGATTCATGATCTTTGCCAATTCGTGAGAATATATGTTTTTTTTACCCTGATCGATATGATTAAATAAAATTCGCCGGTACTGGCTAAGTCTTTCAATAGTTTTTCCGGGCAGATCCTTCATCATTTTGTTATTCATTATTTGCAGTATAAGTTTGAGTATATTATTGCATCTGTTTTTGCTTTCAACAGGTATCTTCCTGTATAAAAGGAAGAAGTCATACTATGGTATGTAAAACAACGTAGTTTTTTGTAAAACAAACATGCTTTCGTATCAAATTTTAACACTCGTGAAAACAGTAAACATGAATCCAGCATGTTGAATATGGGGTTCTGAATGAATAGATATTCATGATTCTGGTATAAAAAGATTATTGTCCACTAATTCAGTCATTAACAAGAATTTAATAATTTGATATTCATATCCTTGACAAATTAAAAAATGAACACGAACATTTAAAGGGGCTTCACACCCGACTCATTCATTATTTATATAAGAACATTCATATTTCCTTACTTTCAACTGAACCGGAGATAAACACCTCCGCCGGGAATTTTATTGTGAAAGTGCTTCCTTCACCAGGAATACTTTCAACAATAATTTTAGCATCATACAGGTCAACAATCTTTTTTACGATAGAAAGACCTAATCCGGTTCCACTTATATTTTTGGTTTGTTCACTTTTTATCCTTACAAAATCTTCAAATAATCTTTCAATATCTTCTTCATGCATACCTATTCCCGTATCTACAACACTTAAAATAACCTGATCATTTTCCTGCATGATGTTTACATCTATACGACCGCCATTTTTATTGTATTTAACAGCATTCGATAAAAGATTATTCAAAATGATCTCAATCTCCTGTTTGTCTGCTTTGATATGAACCTGTCGGTTGCAATTCAGATGAATATCAATATCTTTTTGAATACAAAGGGGTTGAATGAGATCAATGGCCTGGGTGGCAATTTCGCACAACACAATAGGTTTGATGTTTCTTTGTTTTTTACCCGATTCAATACGGGTAAAATCAAGCAGATCGAGTATCAGATTTCTCATATCATGAATACGTGCGAGTGATCGCTGAATCATGTCCTTGTAATCGTTGATATTATCTCCGTTTCTTTTGCTCTCCATCAGTTTTAGATACCCTTCCACAGCATTGATGGGAGATTTCAGTTCGTGAGAGAGAACGGATAAAAACTGGAACCTGATATGTTTTCCTTCGGCCTGTAACTTTTGCGTCATTCTGCGCAAAAAAAGTTGCTTCGAAATATTTTCAAGGCAGTTTCTTAGCTCTTTGGGCGTAAAAGGTTTGGGTACAAAATCGTAAGCACCGCTTTTGGTTGCTTTTACAGCCAGATCGAGGGATGCATAAGAAGTGATCATTACAACCACAACATCAATAGATTGCTGATTGATATATTCCAGGACTTCTATTCCCTGAATACCGGGAAGTTTGTTATCCAGCAATACGATATCAAACATGTAATTGTCCAGTAGTTCGATTCCCTCCTCTCCTGTTTCTGCTTCAACAACCTCAAAATCAAAGTCTTCGTCCATAAAGGGATAACTAACCGAAAAAGATTCCAGTATTCTTTTGATGCCACTTCTTATGCCCGGTTCATCATCTACGACCAATAGACTTAGTTTACCCATGTTTTATAATTTGAGTAATTTGTTGATTTCCTTATGAAGTTGATCCATTCTTATTCCTTTGTCGAGGAAAAGATCTGCTTTGATCCATTGCTGGTTTTCTTCCGATTCAACATCGAATAAGAGTCCGGTTTCGGAGGTAACCGCCGATGCTATGATGATGGGTACATCGGGGTATTTATTTTTCATCATGTGGCAAAGAATAAATCCGGTATCCTGATTTTCCATCATCAGATCAAGAATAGCCAGATCTGGTTTAAGTTTTTCAATAATATTTTCAGCTTCTTTTTGTGTATCGGCTGTAATTACCTCAAAACCCATATCTTCCAAAGCAATACTGAGTTGAAAGAGATAATCAGGATCATCGTCGACCAATAAAATTTTCTTTTTTTCTATTTTGAGCATACGTCAAATAAATTTTAATGACCCACCATAGTGGTTACTTCTTTTTCTTTGTTTTCGGGTAAAGAAACATAAAAGCTCGTTCCCGTATTTCCATTTTGCGGATTGTCATTTGATTCAACCCTTATATCACCTTTATGCATTTTTACAATACCATAAATAATGGGCATTCCCAATCCGGTTCCTTTACCATCTTCTTTGGTCGTAAAGAAGGGTTCAAACATTCTTTTCAAATTATTTTCAGAGATACCTGTGCCGGTATCGGAGATAACAAATACCAGACTGTATTCGCTTTTATCACTATCTCTGACGGTTATTCCGAGTTTTCCTCCATCGGGCATTGCATCTACTGCATTTTTTATCAGGTTTGCAAATACCTGTACCATTTGATCATGGTCGCAATTGAGTATAGAATGATCTGTATCAATTTCAATATTCAGTTCAATACTTTCCGGAATTACCAGTGCTTTTAAACTATCTTTAATTAAATCATCAATTTTCACCTGGGAAATATTGACTTTGCTTTTGCGGGCAAAGTTAAGCAATCCTCCGACAATTTTTTTGCAGCGGTCTGCCTGATCAACAATTAGTTTCAAATCCTTGTAATAAGGTGAATCGGGTTTTGCTTCATCGAGCAGCAGGTGTGCATACATGAGTACCACACCCAGAGGATTGTTTACCTCATGCGCAATACCGGCAGCAAGTTGCCCCATGGAGGCAAGTTTTTCTGATTGTTTGAGGGCATCTTGTGTAGAGGCAAGTTTCTCGTTAGAAACATCAAGTTCGCTAATATACTTATGCAGTCTGTCAATGGTATAAGGCAGGCACATTTCTGTTTCTGCAACTCCCTTTAATATTGCTATTGCATGCTCGTGGCAGGTATCATAACCACAGGCAGTACAATTCAATTCATCATCTCTGGTTTTAATCCCAAGATCATTTTTAACCTGTTGTATTTCAGCATCAGTAAAATGCGATTTATATCTCTGATCATCGGCAATAAAGTACCTGTCAAGATCAAGAGTGGCATATTTTTGTATGTTCTTTGCCCATGATTCTTTGTTCAGTCTATCGGTTTGCCTTTTGGCAAAATTAGAAATGCTCTTTCTTTTCAGAAAGAATTGCCGGGTATTACTCATACCTGGTCCATTGATACATCCGTTGCAGCAAAGCAGATCAAACAATTTGGCTTCCAGATACCCTTCTTCAAACTCCCGCAGCACCTCAGTAATATCCTGCCTTCCTTCTGCAACTACCACTTCTCCGCTCAGAAAGTCTTCTTCCAGATCAACGGTTTGCAACATGCCACCGCTGATAGGAAATACACTTCCTTTGCCTGCCAGAGGTTCATCAAATTCAAAAGTTCCGGTATTTTCTTCTGAGATATTGTTTTCAGTAAACATTCGGCGTAGCTCCACAAAAGAGATCACTTCGTCAATCAAATCATGAAATTGGTTTTGATTGGCTTCTACTTTTTTGGCAATGCACGGCCCAATAAACACAATCTGCAGCGAGTTGCCATGCATTTCCCTCAACACCTTTGCCGTGGCAATCATGGGAGAAACAATGGGGGCCAGCGATTTAATGATCTGGGGATGGTGTTTTTCAACATAGCTCACAATAGCGGGGCAACTTGTAGATATGTAAGTATGCTTTTTAGATTCATTGAGCAGCTTCCGGTATTTCTGTGCTACCAGTTCAGCACCAAAAGCAACTTCATTTACGTAATCAAATCCCAGGGCTTTGATCATCCCTACCAATTTGCGATAATCAGAAATATCAATAAACTCTCCGGCTATACTTGGAGCCACCAGCGCAGCTGTTTTCTTTTCCGATAAAAGAAGTTTCTTCACCCTGTCAATAGAAAAGGAAAACATTTTGGCATCTCTGCTGCATACTTTCACGCAATTTCCACATGAGATACATCTTTCCGGGATGATTTCTGCCTGCCCGTTAATGATCCTGATCGCTTTGGCAGGGCATTCCCTTACACAAGTGTAGCATACCTTGCATCGGTCTTTGATGGTATAAATAAACTGGTTTTTCTTACGGTCTTCCATATTCAATGGATTATAATCAGCGCAACCAACAGGATATTGAGAAATATATATGAATCATTTGATGAAATCGCGTTTATGGAAACGGGTTTCCAAATCAAGTTCTTTGTTATTTTTATTTTCAGTTATCAGGGTTGAAATATCCTGGTTAAGATCTGCATGAGCATAAACAGCATTTTTTTCCAGTTCCTGACATGTTTTTTTTCTGCTCCGGGGTTTGTCTTTGTTCCAGTGGATGGGTTGCCCACCTCCGCCAACACAACCATTTTCGCAAGCCATTACCTCTATGTAATGAATGTCGCTTCTGTTTTCGTTTTTTAGTTCATCCAGATATTGCTGAGCTTCTTTAATGCCACTCACCCAGGCAAACCCTACCTCATTGCCTCCTATTTTTACTTTTACCTCTTTTCTGCTGATGGGGTTTTTAGGCGGCGTGAACTTAAACCCTGCCCCCTTTTCACCTGAATCCAGGCGGTGAAGAGCAATGGCTATGGCTTCTGCTTTTCCGCCCGAATAAGCGGTCATCATGCCCGCTTTAGAACCGGGAACCATGAATGGTTCTGGTTTTTCACTTGCCAAACTTTTCAAATCTATACCAAAACTTCTTAGCATTCTCAGGAATTCCCTTATGGTAATTACTGCATCAATTTCAGACTTTCCTTTTTTTGTGTTTTCTTCGCGGGAGGCTTCAAACTTATTGGCAACACATGGCATAAAAGAGACCGTATAGAGCAGATCATTGTCATAATCCTCACTTTTTCTGTTCTTTAGTACCATTCCTGAGAGTTGGTGCGGAGATTTTATGGTTGAAATATGAGAGATCATTTCAGGTAAAAATTCCTCAGCGTATTTGATCCAGGCAGGGCAACAGGAAGAAAAGAGAGGAGTATTGCCTTTTTTTATGCGATCCTGCAACAATTCAGCTTCAAGCAACACATTCATATCAGATCCAAAAGAAAGATCGTAAACATAATCAAAAGACATTTTGCGAAGCGCTGCCACGATTCGTCCCAATGGGTCATCAGATGCTTTGATCCCCATATGCTCAGCTACAGAGGCCACAAAAGCGGGAGAGACCAATGCAGCGGTAGGTTTGGATGGATTGCTCAGCACAGTTTGTACTTTTTCGATATGCGAAATATCAACCAGTGCTCCGGTAGGACAAACCATGATACACTGACCACAGTTGATGCAGCTCGACACATTCAATCCTTTGCTAAACGCAGAATTAACAGTGGTTTTATTACCTCTGGAAACAAATTCAAGTGCTGTAACCAGTTGTACCTCTTCACAAACCCTGACGCAACGGTTGCAAAGAATGCATTTTGCGGGATCGCGATAAACGCTTGGACTGGAATGATCGCGTTGTAAAGCATTTTTTTTACTAAAGTATCTGCGTTCTTTAATATTCATTTCTTCGGCAAGAAACTGCAATTCGCAATTTCCATTTCTTTCGCAATACAGGCAATCATCAGGGTGGCTGGAAAGCAACATTTCCACAATTGCCTTGCGTGCCTTAATAACCCGTGCCGAATTGGTTTTCACAACCATATCCTTTTCTACCGGATAGGAGCATGAAGTGATCAGGTCTCTTTTTCCTTCTACCTCTACCACGCAAAGCCGGCATGCCCCTGCAGGGGTGAAATTTTCCATGTAACATAAGGTTGGAATTTTTATTCCATTGCGGCGAAGTGCTGTGAGCAGTTTCTCACCTTCTTTTACTTCTATTTCGCTGTTGTTTACATTGATGGTAAAGCGCATAAGTATATTTTGTGAAAAAGTATAACCAATTTTACTATTTCTGTTCCGGCAAATTCATCTAATTAGTCTTTGCAAGAAAACGTCAAATACTTTGTTACTCTTGTTTTTGAACCGAGCCATGACAAAAATTTTGAAAGTCTTGTCTTTAACATTTTCTTATCAAAGACGCAGAATAGGGTCCTTTTCTTGCGGACATTAATTATCATTTATAAGAACTGTTGCCGGCATAAAACACATAATCAAACTGAGTCGGGTTTCTGGTGTAATCAAATGTGCTTATTCAACCACAACAGCATTAAATTTGCAGGCTTCAAAACATGCATTGCAAGCAATACATTTATCCTGTACCACAAAATGCGGTTGGCGCGGCGCCCCAATAATGGCGTCAACAGGGCATTTCTTGAAACATGCCGTACATCCTGTGCACAAATCAACATCAATTGAATACGTTCTCAAATCCCGGCATACACCTGCCGGGCATTTTCTTTCAAACACATGTGCATCAAATTCATTCTTAAAATTTGCCAGTGTATTTAAGATGGCATTGGGTGCCGATTTGCCTAATGAACACAAGCTGGTGTCTTTCATCACATCCGCCATTCCTTTTAATTGCATTATGCCTTTAAATCTTTCGAGCGTTTGATATGATTTGCCGCCATCGGGTTTCCGTGTAGCCGATTCAATGATCTCCTGCATACGGGCTGTACCTTCTCTGCAGGGAATACATTTCCCACAGCTTTCATTTTTGAAAAAAGTGGTAAAAAACTTGGCCAGATCGAGCATACAAATATTCTGATCAACCACAACGCAAGCTCCACTTCCCAAAGCAGATCCTATTTTTTTCAGGTCGTTGAAGTCTACGATGGTATCCAGTGTTTTTTGGGTAACATAACTCCCGCTGTTGATACCTAATATAATGGCCTTAAATTCAGATTCTTCCGACATCCCTCCCCCTATTTTTTCCACAATATCAGTAAAAGGGATGCCCATTTCTACCTCAATGGTGCCATAATTTTTCACTTTACCACTCAGGGTAAAAAGTTTCGTTCCTTTGCTTTTTTGGTTGCCAAGAGACAGAAACCAATCCTTCCCGTTTTTCATGATCAGGGGTATGCTTAGAAGGGTTTCGGCGTTGTTAACACTGGTAGGTTTATTCAGGTGCCCCCGTATGGCAGGATAAGGAGGTTTTGAAACCGGCATGGCTCTTTTCCCTTCAATACTGTTGATCAGAGCAGTTTCTTCGCCACAAACAAATGCCCTGGCACCTTCTTTCACAATCACATCAATATTTACACCCGAGTCAAAGATATTATGCCCGATAATGCCATATTCTTTCGCCTGGTTGATGGCCTCCTTAAGTCTTTCAATAGACATTGAGAACTCGCTCCGTGTGAAAATAAATGCTTTGGAGGCACCAATTGCGTATGAAGCAATGAGTATAGATTCAATAAGTTTGTGAGGATCACTTTCCATCATTACACGATTCATGTAACTACCCGGATCACTTTCCACGGCATTGCAAATAAAATATTTTTGATCGCTGATGGTATTTAGTGATATTTTCCATTTTTTACCGGCATTAAAAGCACCACCACCTCTGCCCAGGAGTATACTATCTTCCACTATATCGCAAACCTGGGCAGGAGTTAATTTCATAATGGTGTCAGAAAAAGATTGATACCCTCCCCGTGCAATATATTCTGATACGGAAACAGGATCAATGACCCCACAATTTTCCATGAGTATCCTTTTTTGATGAGAATAGTAAGGTATCTCGTCAATGTAGGGCACTCCATCCCATTTTTGATGAATATCGTTTTTAAACTGCCCCAGAACCATTTCTGCCGGAACATTATTGTTGAGTATATCATCGAGAAACAAAGAGACTTTGTCGTGGGTAATATTTTTAAAGGAGATGCGCGCTTTGCCGGGCAGTTGCACATCCACAACAGGTTCTGCTTTACAATACCCGTTACAACCGCCCTTTACCACTTCAATATCCAGGTCATGGTCTTCCAGGTAGTTTAGAATTGCCTGGTATGTTTTTTTGGCACCTGCCGGAATAGAACAGCTTGTATATCCTACATAAATAAAAGGTTTTTCAAGTCGCTCACGGCTAATAAAGGATAGTTTCTTTTGAAACTCAACATTGTTTTCGCGTTGAGGATTCAGAAGAATATCGTTGATTAAAAAATTTCTTACAGAATCAGAATGATTATTCTTCATAGATTGAATTGTGATTTTCCCTGAAATAGTTTAACAGATCCCTCACTTTCTGAGGATTTAAATGAGAATAATATTCACCGTTGACTTCTACCAGGGGAGCAAGTCCGCAGGCACCAATACATGAAACCACTTCCAGGCTGAACAGACCCGATTTATCGGATTCACCATTTTTAATACCCAGCTGTTTTTCCAGTTCTAATAGCAAATTCTGCGAACCTGCAACATGACATGCCGTTCCATGGCAAACCCTTATGTGGTATTTACCCTGCGGGCCAAACCGAAAGTTATCATAAAAAGTTGCTACACCGTATATTTTATTTACCGAAATGTCCAGATATTTCCCCACCGCCAGAATAATATCTTCAGAAAGAAAACCTTCCTTTTCCTGAATCTTCTGGAGTAAAGGTATCAGATCCTCCCTTTGTTTGTTGGGAAACAAATTAAATATGTCCGCCAGTTTTTTATCCATGTAGGAGATGATAAAAAATTAACAATATGAATTTATGAAACAGGATAGATTTTTATTTTTCGGGAAAATTTATCTGTTACTGATTTTTGTTGTAGCTACAAATATAAAGAAAAAATGGTGAAATTCTTCTATTATAATGTGTTTGCCCTTCTTTATGTCCTTAATGTTATTTAGATTAAATCTTAAGTAGCAAAAAATCGACAAGATGTTATCAAATTAACCTTTCAATTGCCACATTATCATTATTTTTGTTGGAAATGAGTAAAACCAAGTTAGATTGACAAACCTTCATGAACAAAACCGGAGGTTTGAAATCGAATTATTTATCCTGTTTTTAAAAAAGGCATCAGGTCTTATGAGAGAAAATGCAAACACCATTACCATTTGCATGGGAAGTAGTTGTTTTTCCAGAGGTAATAAATACACCCTGAAAAACATACAGAGCTACCTGAAAGAAAAAGAACTGGAAAATAGCGTCACACTCCGGGGAGCGCATTGTCTTGGAAAATGTGACAAAGGTCCTGTTTTAATTGTGAATGATGAAGAGATTTTTCATGTTGAACCTGAAAAAGTAAATAATCTGCTGGATGAGAAACTCAAATGGTAAAGCAAACATTTCTCGTATCAGGTAAAATTTATCACCACTCAGCAAAACATACAAGGATATTTAATGAATCTGGTTTTACTCCTGATGGATTTTACTGCCAGGTTGGCAATTAAATCATTTCTGTTGTTGCCTTTTTTAAACAAGCCAAACGCTTTAACTGCATTTTTTTTTGCAGGCAGAAGGACAGAAAAACCAACAATGGAAACAATTAAGAAAAGACTGAATATTTTATGGAACTTATCTCGATAGATCTTGACAAGTGCAATTGCTCGCATGCCTGTGTAAGGACATGCCCGGTAAAAGCCATCACCATTGATCCAGAAAACGATTATCCTGTTGTCAATCATGATCGTTGTATTGGTTGCGGAAGCTGTTTGCATGTTTGTACTGTTGATGCGGTTAACTATGTGCGGTCAATAGATCAAACACTAAGCATGCTCTCTTCATCCAAAAAAGTATCGGCCATTGTTGATCCCAGTATCAGCGGTGAGTTTCCCGATATAACCGACTACCGGAAATTTGTAGAGATGATCCGTAAACTGGGTTTTGATTATGTTAATGAGGTTTCCTTTGGTGCAGATCTGGTGGCACATCAGTATGATCAGTTGTTCAGAAACTTTAAAGGCAAGTACTATATCACTTCAAATTGTCCTACGGTAGTTGCTTATGTAGAGAAATTTTTTCCTGAGCTGATCCCCAATCTTAGTCCTATCATAAATCCCATGACAGCCACAGCACTTGCTGTAAGAGAATATTATGATGCAGATCTGAAAGTTGTTTTTATTGGTCCCTGCCTCTCTGCCAAAGATGAAGCCCATAGACACAAAGGGAAAGGAACAGTAGATGCCGCACTCACCTTTGGTGAACTAAGAGAACTATTTACGAAGTTTAATATCAAGGAATCGGATGTTGAATATAGTGATTTTGACCCACCGATCGGGTACCTTGGGTCATTATATCCTCTGAGTCGTGGTATACTCAGTGCCGCCGGAATCAATGACAATCCATTGGAATCGATGGTATTTACCGCAACCGGAAAAAACAATATGCTGGAGGCTGTTGAAGAATTCAATGAAGGTCCACAAATCATAAAGAAGCATCTGAACCTATTTTACGATGAAGGATGCCTGATGGGACCAGGAACTACACACAGCGATAAAAAATTTGTGCGAAAATCGCTGGTAATAGACTATGTAAAAAAACGCCTTGAAAAGTTTGATAAAAAAGAATGGGACAAGAGTTTTCGAAAATTTGGTAAGATTGATCTTTCAAGAGATTTTAAAAACGACGATCAGCGCCTTGAAGTGCCTTCACAGGAAAAAATTGAAGAAATACTTAAATCCGTTGGCAGATCTATTGACGACAAATCAGCTTGTGGTGCCTGCGGATTCCGTTCATGCAAAGATTTTGCTGTATCCGTTAGTCAGGGTATTGCACAACCCACCACTTGCATAACCTATTCTTTGAAAAATAAGCAGGATTACATAAAAACATTGAAAACCAACAATGAAAAACTAAGAAAACAGAACAAAGAATACCAAACACATGAAACATCCTTAAAAAAGGATTATCAAAAAGTAAAAACAAAATCAGATACCATTTCATCATTATTGCAAAACCTGCCCTCGGCAGCAGTAATCATTGACGACAAACTAAAAGTTGTGGAATCAAACGGTGCCTTCATCAACATTATGGGTGAAGATGCTCAAATGATCAATGAAGTAATCCCGGGACTGATCGGGGCAGATCTGAAAACCCTGCTTCCTTTTAATATTTATAATCTTTTTAATTACGTGCTGCAAAAAGACGAGAACATACTCAATCGCGACATTACACTCAACGAGGGATTGCTGAACATGAGCGTTTTCTCTCTTAAACCCAACAAAATTGTAGGAGCAGTCTTCAGAGATATGTATGTGGCAGAAGTAAGGCAGGAAGAGATTATACACAGGGTAAACGACGTGATAGATGAAAATTTAAAAATGGTTCAGCAAATTGCTTTTTCTCTGGGAGAAGGGGCATCAAAGACAGAAAAGATGCTCAATTCAATTGTTGAGACTTATAAAAAAGTAAATAAAAAAGAGTAACCCTAAAATTCACTACAATTGATCACCAATTTAGACAGTATAAAAGAATCATCAACTGATAATTCCACCGAATCGTTTTTCACCGAAGTTGGTTACATGCAAAGAAATCACGTAGGTGAGAGGATTTGTGGTGATGCTTTTCTTTCGCAAAAAGTAAAGGAGGAAAATCGCACCATTATTGTGCTTTCAGATGGCATGGGCCATGGAGTAAAAGCAAACCTGCTGGCCACACTTACGGCTACCATGGCGGTAAATTTTACGGTAGAACACAAAGATGTACATAAAATAGCCGAGATCATTATGAATACACTGCCCATATGCAGTGAAAGAAAGATCAGCTATTCCACTTTTACCATTGTGGATGTAAATGATAATGGCCAAACCACCATCATCAATTATGATAACCCCGAACCCGTTATTTTCAGAGGACAAAATATTTACCACCCCAACTGGCATTGTATCATGCTGGATTCGGGAAGCAACAAGGGAAAAGAGATTGAAGCATGTACTTTTAACGCAACCAAAGAAGACAGAATCATTTTTTTCTCCGATGGTGTTACCCAGTCGGGATTAGGCAAAGGGCAGTATCTGCTTGGATACGGAAGAGAAAACACAGTAAAATTTCTTTCGGAAAAAATAAACGATCATCCTGATATTTCCGCTACAAAACTGGCATCTATGCTGGTCAATAAGGCCAATTCAAATGACCAGTATCAGTCAAAAGATGATATTAGCACTGTAGTAGTTTATCTCCGTGAACCCCGTAAACTGCTCTTATGCTCCGGCCCCCCTTACGACAAGAAGAAAGACACATATCTTGTTGACAAGATCAGTAATTTTGAAGGGAAAAAAATATTATCAGGAGGAACTACTGCCGATATCGTATCGGATCAGCTCAACATTCCCATTGAAGACACCCTTGAATTTACCGATTCAGATTTGCCCCCCCTATCAAAAATGAAAGGCATAGACCTTGTAACGGAAGGAATCCTCACACTTAGCAAAGTTTCAGGTATACTCGAAAAATATAACGAGAGAACTACACTGGGCAAAGGACCTGCCGATGAAATCATCAAACTTTTTTTGGAAAGTGATGAGATAAGACTTTGCATCGGAACAGCCATCAATGTTGCCCATCAGGATCCCAACCTGCCGGTTGAATTGGAGATAAGAAGAAGTGTTGCCAAAAAAATTGCACAATTATTAGAGCAAAAATTTCTTAAAGAAGTATCACTTGAGTTTATTTGATTAAACGCACACCCTCCCCTATACACTTAGCAGAAAAAAAACACCCTTTTAAAGGGTTTTAAAACATATTTGCCGAAGCATATTTTCTTATTTGTAATAAGTCTTAATAAAAACTAAGACGTAGGTAAAAAAAGTGAAATTATTTCGAGTAAATAAACAGTTGAAAGTCAGGTGAAAAAGAATTTTTGCTTGCTTAAATAGCAAAATAATACTACATAA
>CAZPVB010000058.1:0-20360 GCA_964589855.1 uncultured Bacteroidales bacterium | reverse complement strand
TCATATCAAACAATTTCCACTCTGCATCATACAATATAACAGGATTGGGCAATACGGAAATATCGAAATTATCCATTCCAAATTATTTTTTTTACAACATCATTTTGAAACCAGATTATGCAAATTACTTAAAAAATCTTTCACAAAGTATTATTAAAGACCCACCCCAAATCAGTGGAGTAAAATATACATCTTATTAATGTGTTGTTTACCTATACAACCGAAGATAGATTTCGGGAACCCAACCTTCCTTTTCTTAAAAAGTAACTTCAAAAAATGACAAAAAATCTTTCAACAAAAAATACTTGCGTGAAAAATGATACAATTTTCAATAACCACTAAAACCTGTAAAAGAAGCCCTGAATGAGGAAGTACAATTTGTCGGATAATGCAAAGATTCTGAAAGGTTTTACTTTTAACATCAAAAACATCCATGGCAGGAAATTTTCATTTTTTTGATGGTAAGAATCCTGAACTGAACAAACGATCAAATAAAAAACCAGTATAAGGCGATTTTAGGCATCTCTTCATATAACCTGTTCATGAACCTTTAAGCAAAGATACAACTGTTGAAAAATCTCAACAACTTTTACAGGACAAATTGCGGTTATTTTTTGTTAAATACTCATATTCAGAATTGTATAAGATTTATTTTGAACGATAAATCAAAATGGTATGCTATTAGGGCGATACGAGTAAAATCAAAATCGGGTAAAAATATCAAACCAATAGTTGTATCCGGTCATAAACAATATGATGCGAAAGATCTAACCATTAAAAAAAAGAAAAATAAAAACCAACAAGAATTCAAAACATTATGGACTATAAAAAAATACTTGTACTATCAGAACTGAACAATCTTTCTGAAATAACAATGGATTATGCCGTTCAACTGGCAGAAAAAGCAGGAATACAAGAGGTTGTTTTATTAAATACCATCCTTCCTGCCCATCAACAGACCTATCATGCCGGAGGGCAAACCATTGATGCCCAGGGTCAGCTGGCCAATAGCATGAACATGGTGATCCTGAAAAAACACCGTGAAATGACACAAAACCAAGCGGTAAGGTATTCTACAGAAAAAGTCAGGGTAATACCGCATGTAGAGTTTATTCATTCAACATCCAACATCAATGCATACATGGAAAAATACGGTGCGGATATAATTGTATGTGCAAGCCGTGATAAAGCAAATTTCATGGAGATATTATTCGGATCGAAAACAGAAAAAATGGTCAGAAAGATCAATTATCCGATGATCATCCTGACCGATGAACCGACCTCCTCCGATATACAAAAAATTGCCCTGGCCATTGATGTGGAAAAAGAAAATCAAAAAGGCATTGATCAGATCATACAGTTGTCGAAAACGCTACATGCGCACATACAAATGGTGTACATTAATCAAAATGACAACAAGATGAAAGTCAATGATGCACTTGAAAAAATGCAGCATATAGGCAAATCCAAAAATCTTGACAATTATTCTATCAACATCATCAACAACCCTGATCTGGAAGAGGGTCTGAATAGTTTCATCCGCAAATACAACCCCGATATGCTGGGCGTATTATCTCAGGGTAAAGGTAAATTACACAAACTTATTTATGGGTCGCATACCGAAGAAATTATCAGTGATACGGACATTCCGGTCATCGTTGGCAAAACAGAATAGATATTTGTGGCTGGGGGATGAGTGAGGCTGCGGTCAAGGTTGAGGTTGAGGAGGATGCAGATTTTTTATTGCTTTTCGAATTCAAAGCCATTGAAATAGATATTCTGATTAGGAAGAATGGTAAAAGTATATCCTGTATTTCTGCCAAAGGTGGCACTTACAGCAGTATTTGCATCCAGGATATTCAGGATATACTTACTTCTTAACTGGGGAATATCTCCTTTAATCTCGAAAACAACATGTCCTCTCCTTTGGTATACTCTGGCATACATATCATCCATTTTCACAGGAAAACCATCGGGAGTTGGAAACAGTTCGCCGGCAAAGGAGTATTTTCCAAATATATTTTTCCAGTTAGGTGGAATCTCATGCGGGTCTTTCTTTACGCCAATATATTCCGAAACACCTGATGATGTCTCAAAAGACTTGAGGTAGATATGACCATCAATTTCTACAAATTTCATTTGCATCCCTTGCAGATGAAGGGGGATAATGCCAAAAATCCAGGCATAAACATCAAATACCGGCAAAACATCACTACGTTGCAAAACCATCCTGAGTGGTCCCTTCCAGAAACTCACCTTGTTGGGATTTCTTACTTTTATAAAACCCGTATATGCCTGATACAACCCTTTCATTTGCTGCGCGCCTGCCATTTCTTCATCTACCCTGTTGCCAGGCTGATCAAATATCAATTCCAGCCCGCTCTTGTATTCAACATACTGTTTTATCAGATCATCCGCGTTATTGATCTGCGCACCGGTATCCGTATTGGTGAGTATAACGGCGCCAATACCCAACTCTGGAATATATCCAAAATCTGCATGATAAGCAAAGGTATCGCCTCCATGACCAATATAACGCATGGCAATTGTATCGTTATGTTGATTGTCAACAAACTGTACATCTCTGATCATGAGTCCGTAACCATACTGAACACCGGTTTTCATGGCAATATCAGTGGTATGATCCTTTTGTTTTTCACGAAGCAATGAAGCAGGAATGAGCTGATCACTATGAAAACCGCCTCCATTGAGCAGCATCATGATGTATTTCGACATGTCCATCACGTTGCTGTGCAGATGTATAGCTGCCTGATCACGCATCAATGGTTCGGTGAAAAGCAGGTTTTCAACATAACCCACCGACATTTTTTGTCGGAGAGAGTCGGGAGGATATACAAAACTATGTGTCATTTGAAGTGGTTGCAGTATGTTTTCTTGCAAATATTCGGCATAGCTCATTCCGCTGGTGTTGGCAATCAGCTGCCCAAGCAAACCATATCCCACATTTGAGTAAAACCACCCTTGATGAGCAGGAGCCACAAGATAGTGCTTTTCAACTTGTTTCAACAACCATTGCATATCAGGAGGGGTTGTACTGAAAAAACCATTCATGATATCACCGGGCAGCCCCGAAGTATGACTGAGCACATCACGTATCAGCACCTGGTTATCATTTCCGTAAGGGTTTTTTATGCCAAACCCGGGCAAATAAAATTTCAAAGGCAGGTCATAATTGAGTTTTCCCTGATGATGCAATTGAAGCACTGCAGCAGCGGTAAAAGATTTGGTAATGGAGCCCACCCTGTAAATGGTTTCAGATGAGGCAGGAACTTCATTTTCACGGTCGGCAAATCCGTATCCATTGGCATAAACAATTTCTCCGTTATCTACGATGGACAAACTCGCACCCACCACCTGATTCTCTTCCATCCTGCTTTCGTACAATCTGTCAATTTTCTCAGCCAATGCCGGGTTTATGGCATATTGCCCTTTTCCGTGGTTGAAGAACAAAACAAGAAGAAACAAACTCAGAATGACTTTCCTCAGCATAATATTTTTCCAGGTATCAGAAGTAGATTTTTCAATCCCGAAAAGTAATAAAAAAAATGGAAGAGTCCACTCCGAAAACAAGTTTTCGGGAAATTCGTAAAAATTCGATGTTTATAATTATCTGGATATTAAACATTTGAATTAGTGTCAATTCGTGTAATTGACTTTGTCGGGCTCCGCTTCGCTTCGGTTCGTGGATAATAAACTTTTCAGCGTGGACTCAAGGAATAATTCTGATTTAGGAATTCAAAAACGGAGAGGTTGTTGAGGTGGGCAAAGGATTGTTCATGAGAAACACATGACAAAATGACAATTATCATCCAAAAGGTTTGAATACGAACAGCCATTTTTACAATGATAAACAAATGGAATATTTTTTGAAAGAACTTAATAGGTATCTGAGAAACAAATTATTCAAATAAAGTCCTGACATCAAATGATTTTATTTGCAAATAAAAAGATAAACGCTTGATATTGCTTCAGATTACCAAAATCATCAATTTTTTATCATCAAAAACTTTGCAGATACAAAACCAGACTCATTGATAACAGGATGAATGAGACTGTAAAAATATTGATAAAGTTCAAAAAGTAAATACAAATGGAATACAAAGACTATTATAAAATACTCGGTGTATCGAAAAATGCATCACAGGAAGAAATAAAAAAAGCATACCGGAAGTTGGCCTTAAAATACCATCCCGATAAAAACCCTGATGATACAAAAGCAGAGGAACGTTTTAAGGAAGCCGGTGAAGCATACGAGGTACTGCGCGACCCACAAAAGAGAAAACAATACGACGAGCTGGGCGCCAACTGGAAAGACTACCAAAATGCACAGGGATTTTCTGGTTTTGGAAGAGGTGCCGGGCAGCGTCAGTATCAGCGCTCCAACATGGGCAGTATGTTTGATGATGACGAGTTCTCCGACTTTTTCAAAACATTCTTTTCAGGTTTTGGTGGCGGAGGTGGTTTTGGTGATGATTTTGGCGGATTTGCCGGGCAAAGGCAGGGGTTTGGCAGATCACCCCAGGCCATGAAAGGGAAAGACCTGAGAAGCAGATTGGATATTTCTGTAGCAGAGGTCTTACAGGGTACATCGCGCATCATCAACCTGGATGGAAACAAAATAAAAATCCCTGTAAAACCCGGCGTACAGCAAGGACAGGAACTTCGTCTGAAGGGAAAAGGGCACCCTGGCAGTGCAGGTGCGCCTGCAGGCGATCTTTACCTGAAAATCAACATTACACCCACGCCTGGAATGGCCATACGCGGCAATGATCTGATCATGGAAAGTACAGTAGATCTTTTTACTGCTGTGTTGGGCGGAAAGATAACCGTAAACTCTCCGGCAGGTAAATTCAATCTTACCATACCTGCGGGCACGCAAAACAACAGCAAACTAAGAATTAAAGGTAAAGGAATACCTGCATATGACAATCCTTCAAAAAAGGGTGATATACTGGTGCAGATCAATGTTTCTATTCCTAAAAACCTTTCAGAGGAAGAAAAAAACCTTTTTGCACAGCTTCGGGATATGAGCAAAGAACCCTCATACCAAACATAAAAAATAAAAGCCAAAAAAAAACCGGAAAAATTTCCGGTTTTTTTTTGGCTTTTTCTTTCTGCAAAGTCGTGCAGAAGAAGATGATGAATCCACTCAGGAAATCGAAATCTGCTTTGCAGGTTTAGGTTTTACCTCTTCGCGTTTGGGAAGGGTAAGATGTAAAATTCCATTGTCGTATTTTGCATGGATCTTCTCTGCCTCAATTACATTCTCAGGGATGCTGAAGCTGCGTTGAAAAGATTGATAGCTAAACTCTCTGCGGGTCACTTTTTCACCATCTTTTTCAACATTTTCATGCTCTTTTTCAGAGGAGATGGTCAACTGCCCGTTGTCATAGTTCACTTTAAAATCTTCTTTTCTCAATCCTGGTGCAGCCACTTCGATCATAAACTCATCGTTGTTTTCTCTGATGTTTACAGCAGGCAAGGTAGAATCAGATCCTGCAAAATTGGAATTGTTCCAGTCCATCAATTCACCTTCAAAGAACCTGTTGATCAATGAAGGAAAAGATGAAAAAACGGGGTTAGAAATTCTTGCGAGTGTCATGGTTGTATCCTCCATTCTTTTAGTTAGACATTAATTTGTTTTCGAATTTTGGATTTTCAATTTATGTGCCAATTAGATCAGGTAATTCCTTTTGAATTATATTTTACTGATACCATGAATATTACAAAAATTACACTTCAAATTATAATCTGTCAAAACGGTTTATCTAGTGTCATTTTGTCCTGCTACTGTTTTTTATTGCCATTCTGTCATTTCAAAACAATAATCAGAAATAAATAAGGCCTGCAAAAAGGCACGGAACAAAGGTTACAACTACATGTCAATCACGCTTATTATATTTTTTTATGTGTAAAAACATTCACTCATAGAACAATTTCCTTGTTAAATCGAATTTAATATTTATATTTGTAGAAGTTTATTTACCTTACAGCAACATTTAAAATTAATTAATCTACAAAAACTAATTATCATGAACATTTTAAAAGAAAAATTCGGTTTTTACCTCGACGACGAAATGTACTATCTTTTTTATCAACCCAACGAACTTGACGATGAAATGTCTGATCAATTGAAGCATTCCTGAGATCACAAAACCTCCCGGCATGTATGTATTTTTCTGATCATCATTGCTTTTGGTATACTTTCCCTTCTAAATCCCTTCAAATCATTCAAAAATCGAATGATTAAAATATCCGACAAAATGGGCTTTCGGAGTGACAAGCAACAAACACCAAAACATCATCAAAAAAATAAATTATTGTATGGATAAAAAGATATTACCATGAAAAAGCAGGTTCGAAGACGAATCTGCTTTTTTTGTTTTGCTTCCAACCCATATTTCTCATTTTTTCTCCATTCACTTGCCAACAATCCGGAAAATATACATTTGCAGCAAATACAAAAAAAGCGTACATTTACGCAAGCAAACCAATACAACAAAAGTATATGAAAACTCAATCCGGCGAAACTCTTGATCTTGGGGGCAAAAGTTATAAAACAGTAAATATCAATGGTGTACTTTGGATGGCCGAGAACCTTGCGCTGCTGGTAAAAGACAGTTGGTTTTACCAGGACGATGCCCGTTATGGCAACAAGCACGGGATGCTTTATACCTGGCAGGCGGCTATGGAGACCTGCCCGCAGGGGTGGAAACTACCTTCGGTTGAGGATTGGCAGGAGATGATCAATAGTTTTGGAAACGAATCTACGGCAGTAAGCGATATTCTTGAAGAAAGAAGCGATGGGTTGAACATTCCCTTTTCGGGTTACCGCACACAACATGGTGATTTTTTAAGTTTAGATCGTGCTGCAGATTTCTGGACCTCAACCGAGGCTGGCGAATCCAATGCCTGGCTGCGCTATATCATTTACAAAAAGGAAAAAGTTTTTAAAATCATAGACGATAAGCGATGTGGATTTTCAGTGAGGTACATAAAGGAGCGATAACTTTTTTCTTGCCACATAAAAGCACCCATAATTGCACCCATTAGTATCCATAAAACCTGTCTCCTGAATAAAAAACATAAAATCATCAACTTAACTTTCTCAGTTAAACAACAATGCCATCCCACCTAAAGGCAGAATGGCATTGATAACATTCATTTTCAAGTTTCTGATATTTATTCCTGCTTCATCTTTTCGTCGATGTACCCATCAACTTTTTCCTTCATCTCAGGATATTGTTCGTATCCCTGCATCATTTCCTGATATTGCTGCATTTCCATTCCATTATCGGCAACAGCGGCCATCATTTCATTCTGCATATCTTGCTGCATTTGCTGAACCTGCGCCATGGATTCGGTAAAGGATTCCATTTCTTCGTCAGTAGCTTCTATCTCAGTTTGACCTTTCTGTTGGCCTTCCATAAGCATTTCGTTAAAACGGTCAACCGACAGTCCGTTATCTTCAATAGATTGCATCATCTTCATTTGTCCTTCTTCCTGTATGGTCATAACCTCCATAACAGCGTTGGCAAAATTTTCTACCTGTTCATCACTGTAGGTGGATGGATCGGGAGCCGGTGGCATTTCCTGTTGCCCAGGCATTTGACCCATAGCAGTTATTCCCGATAGAACAACGATTATTGACAAAATGAATTCTTTCAATTTCAACTTTCTTAAAAGCATAATACTTTGATTTTTTTATAAACTAATTAATTTAATTACAAAGCTAAACATTCTTTTATAGGGACAAAAGTGAATTACAAATTTTAATGATTACTTTAACATACATAAAGATTTGATTTTATTTACAATAAGCAATTATTATATGTTATAATGAACCCAAACCCTGCTTGCAATCAACGATTCCTTTTTTCTAAAACCATTTTAAAATGCAAACAACAACCATATCTTAGTGAATTCATCACAAAACTTTATAATTTACCCTCAAACAACTACTCTTACTATGTTATAATAAAATTCTTTATCCTTCCAACTTTTTACATATATATCTTGTTGATAAATAGAAAACAAAAAAGCGACAGAAAATTGTGAAAAAGAAAGTTTTAATTGTTGGAAGCGGGTTAAGTGGACTTACTTCCGCTCTTCGCCTTACCCGACGGGGATATGATGTAAAAATAGTTGAAAAACAGAGCACTCCCGGAGGCAGACTCAACCAGATCAAAAAAGACGGTTTTACTTTTGATATGGGCCCCACTTTTTTTAGTATGACCTATGAGTTTGATGAGTTTGTAAACGATGCAGGCATAGAAAAACCTTTCACTTTTAAAGAACTCGACATATTGTATACCGTGCACTTCAGGGGTTCGAAAAGGAAATTCTTTATTTACAAAGACCTCGATAAACTGTCAGAACAGTTTGAGGACATTGAACCCAACTTTAAACAGAAAATGAAAAGATTTCTCGATGCATCGGGCAAATTTTTTCACGATGTAGAGCACAAGGTGCTGAAAAGGAACTACAATTCAGTGTTGGATTATTTTCTCGCCATGGCAACAGTGCCTCCCAAATACACACCACGCCTGTGGCGGTCTGTTTGGCAGGAAATGGAAAAAAATTTCGAATCCCGGGAGGTAAAGGAAATATTTTCGCTGGTTGCCTTCTTTTTGGGTGGAACCCCCTTCGACACTCCGGCAATTTACACCTTGCTATCCTACACCGAACTGGTGCACGACGGATACCACAATGTAGAAGGTGGTATGTACAAAATTGTGGAAGGATTGACCAGGGAACTTGAAAAACAGAATGTACCTATTTGTTACGATACGGAAATTACAGGATACAAAAGCAAAAACGGTGAATTGTCTGCTTTTACCGACCATCATGGCAAGCACTGGGAAGCGGATATATTTCTGGTAAACAGCGATGCCGCTTTTTTCAGGCACAGTGTTTTTCAAAGACCCGCTTTTACCGAAGACAGACTGGACAAAATGCAGTGGACGCTTGCCCCGCTTACACTTTACCTGGGAATTAATACCAGCCTGAAAGATGTGCCGCTGCATAATTATTTTCTTGGCAATAACTTCGAAGAATACTCCAAAAATGTATTTAAAAATTCCGTTACATTTGAAAAACCTTACTATTATGTAAATGTAGTTTCGAGAAGCGATCCGGGTAGCGCTCCTCCCGGCATGGAAAGCATTTTTGTATTGTGTCCGGTGCCCGACCTTCGCTATAAACCCGATTGGTCTGACAAAGACCAGATCACAGAAACCATCATTTCCGATCTTTCGGAGCGGATGGGCGTTAATCTTAAAGACCATATCGTATCTCAAACGGTGCTTACACCCGAAGATTGGGGTAAAGCATTTAATTTATACAAGGGGAGTGGTTTGGGATTGGGGCATGGATTGATGCAAACCGGTGGTTTTCGTCCGAAAAATTTTGATGAAAAATTTTCCAACGTGTTTTATGCAGGTGCCAGCACAATACCCGGCACAGGTTTACCCATGGCTGTAATCAGCTCAAAATTAGTTGTAGAACGCATAACCAAAAAATATGGATTTTTACACGCTTAATGCACTTAAATGCAGCAAAACAACCACGTTAAACTATTCAACATCGTTTTCGATGGGTGTGTGGATGCTGCAAAAGCAATTCAGACCTGCCATATACGCCATCTATGGTTTTGTGAGGTTTGCCGATGAAATTGTGGATACTTTTCACACCCAGGATCAAAAGGAATTGCTCAACCAGTTTAAAAATGACACTTACGATGCCATTGAAAAGCAATTCAGCACCAATCCGATATTGCATAGTTTTCAATGGGCGGTAAACAAATACAGGATCGACCATGAGCTGATAGATGCCTTTTTGTACAGCATGGAACTGGATCTCTATAAAAACACCTACAACCGTGAAGAATACCATCAATATATTTACGGATCGGCGGAGGTGGTTGGACTGATGTGTCTGAGGGTATTTTATGAAGGCAATGACCAGGGATATCAGAATCTTGTTCATCCGGCACGTAAACTGGGTGAAGCGTTTCAGAAAGTAAACTTCCTGCGCGATATGCTATCCGATTACCATGAACGGGGAAGGGTTTATTTCCCTGAGGTTGACTTTAAAAACTTCGATCAGAAGATGAAGCAGGATATTGAAGATGAAATTGATAATGATTTTGCCGAGGCTTACAAAGGCATCAAAAAACTCAACAAAGAGAGTCGTTTGGGGGTATATGTTGCCTATAGTTATTATTTGAAACTCCTGAAGAAAATCAGGACTGCACCTCCCGATAAACTGCTGGAGAAAAGATTCAGGGTTCCCAATTCCACAAAGATATTTCTGCTTGTCAAATGCTTTGCAAAACACAAAATCAATGCAGTTTAATATCATCGATCATTTTTTTCATAAAAGCATTCAACGTTAACGAAATGCTATTTCCACGATTTATTTTCTATGTTTTCCGTGTGAAAAACGAACGAATTACATTTTAGCAAACAGCAAACTATTCAAAAGATTTTCATCTATATGGCACCATCAACAGCAATTATTGGAGCGGGTATTGGAGGTATAGGCAGTGCCCTCAGAATGGCAGCAAAAGGACACGATGTAACTGTGTATGAGCAATCCGGCCTTCTGGGTGGAAAAATATCCGAATTTTACCAGGATGGGTTTCGGTTTGACACCGGACCTTCCCTTTTCACCCTCCCTTCGCTTGTGGATGAACTTTTCGAATTGTTTGGCGAAGACCCCCGGAAACATTTTCAGTACCGAAAACTCGAAACTTCCTGTAAATACTTTTGGGATGACGGAACCATTGTAAATGCATGGCAAGACAACGAGAAGTTTGCATCTGAAATAGAAACAGCAACAGGAGTATCAAAATCAAAAATCAAAGATTTTTTGCACAAAAGCCAAAAGTTATACGATATCACGGCAGAGATATTCATGTTCAACTCCTTGCATAAACTGAGCAACTTTTTTCAGCCTGCCTTCCGAAAATCCCTTTTGCGAGTGCATGAGATAGATGCTTTCTCTACCATGCACAACAAGAATCAAAAGTGGTTTCAACACCCGAAGATCGTTCAGATGTTTGACAGGTATGCCACCTACAATGGTTCCAATCCTTATCAGACACCTGCCACGCTGAACATCATCGCACACCTTGAACATAACATTGGTGCTTTTTTCCCGGATAAGGGCATGTACAGCATTGTAAACGCCCTCACACATTTGGCCAGGCGAAAGGGGGTAATGTTCATGATTGGGCAACCTGTTCAGAAGGTCATCCTGGAGGGAAAAAAAGCAAAAGCACTGCAAATAAACAACGAGATCAAGGCATACGACAACATCATCAGCAATATAGATGTTGAAAACTTTTACATGCACTTACTGCCCGGTCACAAACCACCAATCAAAGAAAACCTGAATCAGCGTTCCACTTCGGCGCTCATATTTTACTGGGGAGTCAACACCACCTTTCCTAACCTCGAAGTACATAATATATTATTTTCCAATGACTATAAAAAAGAATTTGATCATCTTTTCAACCTCAAAACCATCTCCAACGATCCTACTGTATACATATTCATCAGTTCGAAGACCGTAAAGGGTGATGCCCCTGAGGGGATGGAAAACTGGTATGTGATGATCAATGTGCCTGAGAACAGAGAGCAGGATTGGGAAACAATGATCACAGCAGCAAGACATAACATCATGGCAAGGATCAGCAAAGTATTAAAAACAAGTATAGAGAAGCACATCTTGTTTGAAAAGATTGCTGATCCCCGCACCATCGAAAGAGATACCGGATCCTTCAGGGGGTCGCTTTACGGCCCCAGCAGCAACAGCAAATTTGCCGCTTTTTTAAGACATCCCAATTTCAGAAGAAGATTCAGTAATTTATATTTTACAGGGGGGAGCGTACATCCGGGCGGTGGCATACCCCTGAGCCTGGCATCAGCAAAAATTGCCTGTCAGGAAATACCCTAAAAACTAATGAGTTGAAAAAACGAACAATAGTCCCTGTGATATGAGATTTTTTTCAACCAAGTACTCAATCATATTTATAACTTTGATGTTTCAAAATTAAAACACCTTTAAGGCAATGTTGGACAAACTGAAATCGCAGAAAAAAGAGACACTGATCAATTCCTTCCTGGTTATTTTTTTTGGTGTAGGCATCATAGGTCTGGGAACCCCTGCCTCCCGGGAATTATTTAAAGGATTGATGCCTTTTTCGCTTTTGTTAGGCATGGGGCTCATGTTTATTGCCCACGACAGATGGGAAGTGAAACAGGTTTTGGTACTTTTAGTGGTCGCCATCACCGGCTTTGGCATTGAGGTGGCAGGGGTACTTACAGGAGATGTTTTTGGCCAATACAGTTATGGCGATTCACTGGGAATAAAAGTATGGGGCACCCCTCCCATGATTGGTCTCAACTGGATGATGCTGATCTATTGTGTGTATTACATGATGCAGCAAACCCGGTTGCCTGCCTGGGGGCAGAGCATTGCAGGCAGCGCTCTGATGGTTGTTTATGATATCATCATGGAACCTGTTGCCATTCGGTTAGACATGTGGAGTTGGGGGGGCGGCGACATACCCTTGCAGAATTACATTGCCTGGTTTGTGATTTCACTGCTCCTGCTGGCACTTATGCATCTTACTCGGATGAGATACAAAAACGGAGTAGCTGCCGTATTGTTTTTCGTGCAAATGATATTTTTCCTTATTTTAAATATTGTCAAATACTATCAATCCTGATTCGAATGATACAGGCAAATCACACATCCTGGTTTCAAAATCTTTTTGATATATATCTTCGGTATTCTTTTAAAAGGCATTTCCACACCATACAAATCGAAGGTAACATCAGAGACAAAGGTTTGCCAATGTTGTTGATAGCCAATCATATCAGTTGGTGGGACGGATTTTGGTTATTACATACCAACAAAAAGAAATTTCACCGAAAGTTTCACGTGATGATGCTGGAAGAACAACTAAAGAAAAACAGATTTCTTTCCAGACTGGGCGCTTTCAGTATCAAAAGAAAAACCCGGAGCGCTCTCGATTCCATTCATTATGCCCGTCAGATTCTTACCAGCACCTCCAACCTTTTACTTCTTTTTCCTCAGGGCGAAATTCAATCGCAGTATAAATTTCCATTTGTATTTGAGCAAGGATGGCAGAAGATACTCAAAGACATACACCACCCCATACAAATTGTAATGGTATGTAATGTTATTGATTATTTTTCGCATCAAAAGCCCACTTTGTTTCAATACCTTTATAGCCCCGATCAAAACACAGAACTCACCTGTGCCACCATAGAGAAGATGTACAATAACTTTTACCAACAATCTATCAGCCAGCAGGCAGATCGAAACAGCGTTTTATGATTTACCTTGCCTATTTTATCATATACTTTACAGCACTAAGATTACTTGTGGCTGTATTTAACATGTTCACCAAACAATGGCTTCACCCAGGCAATCCAACGGAAACACCATTGGTATCAGTACTTATTCCGGCACGCAACGAAGAGAAGAAAATAGGGAATCTCATAGAGCAATTGCAAGAACAGATGTATCCGAATCTGGAAATACTGATTTATGATGATCTTTCGGAGGATGGCACCTATCAGCTGGCACAAAGTTATGCAGAAACTGATTCCCGCTTTTTGATCATCAACGGACAACCTCTTCCGGAGGGGTGGCTGGGAAAAAACCATGCATGCCATCAGTTGGCAAAGCAAGCCAAAGGCAAGTATTTCCTTTTTCTGGATGCCGATGTAACCATTGGCAAAAACCTGATCAACCAGGCCATGGCGCATGTGCAAAGGCACAATCTCGCGTTGCTTTCCATATTTCCGGTACAGCAGATGAGGTCTTTCTCAGAGAAGATCACTGTGCCCCTTATGAATTGGATACTGGTAAGTTTGCTTCCGCTCATCTTTACAAGAATCTCCGGTTGGTCTTCCTTTTCTGCCGCCAATGGTCAGTTCATGCTTTTCGAAGCATCTGTTTACCGGAAGCATCAATATCATAAAATTCATTGCACCAACAAAGTGGAAGACATTACAATTTTCCGGTACATGAAAAAACAATCGCTTAAAGTGCATACCATACTGGGAAACAAACAGATAAATTGCAGAATGTATGAAACATGGGAAGATGCGATCAAAGGGTTTTCGAAAAACGTTTTCGAATTTTTTGGTGGTAGCAAAATAGCAGCAATACTATATGGATTGATCACTACATTTGGTTTCATCTTTGTAGTATTGGCATTGCCTTTACAATTTTTCCTTTTGTATTTTTCTATGGTAGTGTTATTAAGAATCATCATTGCTGCCCTCAGCAGGCAGAACATCCTGAGCAATCTGCTTCTGGCACCTTTACAACAAATTGGTTTTCTGTACGTTATACTCAAGGCTTATATTTGGCAAAAAAACAAATCCACACAGTGGAAGGGCAGAAATATCGACCAAATACTGAAGATCAAATGATTCATAATAATTAAAAATATGATGTATAAAAAGATATACCTTTTATGCTTTTTGTTCTTACTTACAGTTGATTTTTGTGAGGCACAAGGGTCAGATAAAAGCATGGAAGAACTTCGGGAGCAGTTGTATGAATCCTATATTCTGGGAGAAATGGATGACTGGGAACAGACCATAATAGAAATGGAAAGACATTACAAGCAATTGCCCTTTTCTGAATATTTGTATGATCTGTTGTTGTCGAGATACGGTTACATCCCCTATTGCCTGGACAATGGGAAAAAAGAGAAAGCACGTGAGCACCTCAGCAAGGCAGAAAAAGAGCTGGAAGATCTGTTCAAATATAATCAATACAAATCAGAAGCGTATTCGCTCAGGGGAGCATTTTTAGCGTTTCGCATCTCCCTGAGTCCTTTGAGTGCAGTACGTTTAGGTCCTCGTAGCTACAAAGCCATTGACAATGCTGTAGAAACTGATTCTCAGGATCCCACTGCATGGATGGAGATGGGCAATACCCGTTTTTACACACCCTCCACCTTTGGGGGTAGCAAACAAGAAGCCGCAGAATACTATGAGCGCGCCATTGAACTGTTTGAAAAAGACCTGAAACCCAATCAGAAGTGGCTTTACCTGAACACCTTAACAGGATTGGCCAAAAGTTACCAATACCTCGATAAAAACAATCTTTCCATCAGTATCTATGAAAAAGCCCTCAGATTTGAACCTCGTTTTAAGTGGGTTAAAGAAGAGCTGTTGCCGGAAGCAAAAAAAAAAGGTAAACAGACACAATGATCTGTTCACCTCTTCTTATCGATGGGAGATTGATAAAGACCCCCGGGTTCTGCATCATAATCCGGGAATAAAACCGAATCTCCGGCGAAGATCTTTTCGTAGTTTGTTTTTAGATCAGAAACAACGGTTTATCAATAAAGCTTTCATAAACAGGCCGTAATCTTTCGGTATTGTAATGTTTATCAATTTCCACAAGTTTCTTTGTAGAAGTAACAATGTCTACCGGCATATTATCATATCTTCCGTTTTTCAGGATCACCAATCTGCCATGAATACCTTTCAGGATCAGGTCCAATGCCAGGTTTCCGTATGCCATGGGTACAATAGAATCAATGGCATCAGGATCTCCGGAGCGCACAAGATAACCCAGGTGTTGGTTTATGGTATCAATTCGCTGTCCTTTGTTAAAATTGGGAGAGATTTCCTTGATCTTGGCAGAAACAGCATCTCCAATACCTCCAAGTTTTGCGTGCCCGTACATATCCTTTTCCTGGTTGGTAAACATCATATCAACACCTTCAAATGCAGCACCTTCAGAAACCAGTACCACTGAGTAGCTGCTGGGATTGTTCATGCGGTCCTCCACCAGTAATTCAGTAAGATGATCAACGTTAAACTTATATTCTGGTATAACACAGCGGTTGGCTGTACCCGCCATAGTAGGAAGCAGGGCGGTGAATCCGGCATATCGTCCGAATACTTCAATCACCAGAATTCTTTCATGCGAACCGGCAGAAGTACGTAAAAGGTTGGTCATGTGTATTGTACGTGTAACGCAGGTGCTGAAACCAATGCAATAATCGGTACCAGGTACGTCATTATCCATGGTTTTGGGTATAGCAACCACTTTCACACCCTCCTGAAAAAGTCTTACAGAGTAACTTAAAGTATCGTCGCCACCAATAGGAATCAAATAGTCGAGACCCAAAAAATCGAGGTTTTTTAATACTTCTGGTGTCAGGTCATTAACCTCATCGGTGTATTTGTCTTTAAGGTGCTCGGGCAAATGCTTTTTGGGCACATGACTGGGACGGGTTCGTGATGAATGGAGGAATGTACCCCCTGTACGTCCTGCTCTGTTTACCACATTTTCGGTGAGTTCAATATAATTGCCGCTGTTGTCTGCCTTCTTGTCGCGGATAATATCGATCATACCACCCCATCCTCTGCGGATACCTACTACCCTGTAGCCCTCTCTTAAAGCCCTGATAGTTACCGCTCTGATAGCCGGATTTAACCCCGGTACATCACCACCACCAGTTAAAATACCAATGGATCCTTTTACTTTTTTCGTGTTCATTTTTTCCAAACTTTTTTTAAAAAATTACTATTTACTAAATGAATTGGATTGGTTTGGCGGTAAAAATACAAAAATTACTTCTAAGATAGAAAAGCAATTTTGAATTGCTTGCAAACAGGCAGTATTTTTGTACCTTTGCATTCCTTTTATAAACAAAGAATTATGGCAAATATCGTTGCATTGGTGGGGCGTCCGAATGTTGGAAAATCTACCCTTTTTAATCGGCTAACCCAAACCCGCAATGCCATTGTTGATCCCACGGCAGGGGTTACGCGCGACAGGCATTATGGCAAATCCGACTGGAACGGAGTAGAATTTTCGGTGATTGATACCGGTGGGTATGTGATGAGATCGGACGATGCTTTCGAAAAGGAGATCAGAAAACAGGTACAACTTGCCATTGAAGAAGCCAATCTGATTTTATTTCTGGTAGATGTGAAAGACGGACTCACCCCTCTTGATGATGATGTTGCCTCTATGCTCAGAAGAGCTGCCAGAAAAGTAATTGTGGTTGCCAACAAAGCAGACAACAACAAACGACTTCAGGATATAACAGATTTTTACTCACTCGGACTTGGTGAAGTTTTCGGCATTTCTTCCATTAATGGAGCCGGCACAGGTGATTTGCTTGATGAAGTAGTAAAATCGTTGGAAAAGATTCCCGAACCCGAAGTGGAAGACATTCCAAAACTTACCGTGGTAGGAAGACCCAACGTGGGAAAATCATCACTCATCAATACACTCATAGGCAACGAAAGAAATATTGTAACACCGATTGCCGGTACCACACGCGATAGTATATTTACACGCTATACCAGCTTTGGGTTTGATTTTTTTCTGGTAGACACTGCCGGACTGAGAAAAAAAGACAAAGTGCATGAAAACATCGAATTTTATTCGGTGATGCGCTCTATCCGTGCCATTGAAGAATCGGATGTTTGCCTTTTGCTCATAGATGCCAAAGAAGGTTTGGAGGGACAGGATGTAAACATATTGCGCCTGGCACTGCGCAACAACAAAGGGGTTGTGATTTTGGTAAACAAGTGGGACCTCATCGAAAAAAGCCACAAAACCATTGTTGAGTTTGAAGAGAAGATCAAAAACAAAATAGCACCTTTTACCGATGTTTCCATCATCTTTACATCGGTAATCAAAAAACAACGGGTACTAAAAGCTTTGCAAACGGCACTGCAGGTTTACCAAAACCGGTTACAAAAAATATCCACAAGCAAATTGAACGAAATTCTTTTACCGATTATAGAGAACAACCCTCCTCCCGCAATAAAAGACAAATACATACGGATCAAATATATTACACAATTACCCACCTATTATCCAACCTTTGCGTTTTTCTGTAATTTACCCCAGTACATAAGAGAACCTTATGCCAGGTTCCTGGAGAACCAAATCAGGAGAAACTGGGATTTTACGGGTGTACCCATCAAAATCTTTTTCAGAAAAAAATAAGATCATTGATTGAATATGGAAAAAAGTGTACGAATAGATAAGTGGCTGTGGGCAGTACGGTTATTCAAAACACGCAGCCAGGCAACCGATGCCTGTCGCTCGGGTAAGGTGAAAATAGATGAAGAAGTGGTAAAACCTTCCCGCGAGGTTAGAAAAGATCAACTAATCAACCTGCACTTTCCCCCCATCATCAAAACGGTAAAGGTTGTTGATCTGCTTGAAAAGCGTGTAGGAGCAAAATTAGTACCCCAATACATGGAAGACCTGACCCCTGGGGCAGAATACGCCAAACTGGAAGCATTGCGAGACAATCCGCTGGCCAAAAGAAAAGGGCGCCCCACGAAAAAGGAGCGCCGCGATATAGATGATTGGTTGGGCTGGGATGATTAAACCCCAGAGGTTAGAAAACAACCAGTGTTTTTAGTAATTCTTATCTTGGGTCTTTCAGGTACCTGTATAACTCGCTATCGGTAGTAATGATGATGCTGGTCTCTTCATCAAACGACTTTTCCAGTGCCTCCATACTCCTGAGAAAAGAATACAATTCGCGGGCACTTGCCGATCGGTTGTAAGCAGTGGCATAAATAGCAGTAGCCTGTGCATCGGCATCACCCCTGATTATCTCCGCTTCACGAATTGCTTCGGATTGAATCTGGGCAAGGTCTCTCTCTTTATCACCCTCAATTTTTCTTGCCTCGCCTTGTCCTTCTGATCTGAACTGATCTGCAATACGATTTCTTTCACTGATCATCCGGTCATAAACATTTTGCCTTACTTCATCAACATAATTCATTCTTTTAAACCTAAAGTCAAGTATCCTAATGCCCAAATCAGTAGTTCTTTCATTGGCTTTCTCGAGCACTTCCTGTTCAATGTCTTCTCTGCCCACACCAATTTCTTCCAGTTCTTCAATATCTTCCAGGTAGTCGTCGTAAACCTCCGGTTCTCTGTTGGTACTTCTTACCAGATCAAGCAGCTGGTTGCTTGCTACCGCATTTCTGGTTTCCCCATCCAAAATATCGTCGAGTCTGGATTGACCTGAATTTTCATCTCTTAAACGGATAAAAAACTGCAGAGGGTCAACAATCTGCCAGCGTGCGTATGTATCTACAAAAATGAATTTTTTATCTTCGGTGGGTACCTGATTAGGGTCACCATCCCATTTCAGGAATCTTTTGTCAAAATACTGCGTTTTTTGAATAAACGGAACTTTCACATTGATGCCAGGTTCCGTTCGCGCGCCCCCCACAGGTTTCCCGAATTGGGTAACAATGGCCTGCTGGGTTTCATCTAATATAAAAATTGTGTTGTATCCTACGATAAAAAGTAAGATAGCGCCTATAATGATATAATAATTTTTTGTTTTCATTGTATAAATATATAAAGGTTTTATTGGTTGGTCTGATTTTTCCTGTCAATGTTGAGCAAGGGAAGAACATTCGTGCCGTCTTCATCAACAATGATCTTGTTGCCAAGTTTCGGTACTATTCGTTCCATAGTTTCCAGGTATAGTCTTTTTTTGGTTACTTCGGGTGCTCGTATATATTCAGTGTAAACGGAAATAAATCTTTCCGCCTCACCGGTAGCCCGGTTTACCCTGTTGAGTTTGTAAGCTTCTGCCAGCTGGATGGTTTCGAGGGCTTCACCTCTGGCTCTGGGAATCACTCTGTTGTACTCTGATTCGGCCTGGTTAATGAGTGTTTCTCTTTCCTGTTGCGCCTGGTTAACAGCATTAAAAGAGGGTTTGACAGGTTCCGGCGGATTAACATCCTGAAGCACTACCTGGTCTATTCTGATTCCGTTTTCATAATCAATACACATTTGCTGCAGCAGCTTCTCTACGCTGGAAGCGACTTCCTGCCGTCCAACAGTAAGCACCTCATTCACGGTTCTGTCGCCAATAATTTTGCGCATTGCCGCTTCCGACATATCGCGTAAAGCACTTTCTGCATCTCTCACTTTAAAAAGGAATTCATAGGAATCAACAATTCTGTATTGGATTACCCACTCCACATTGGCAAGATTAAGATCGCCGGTAAGCATTAATGATTCATCGGAAAAATCACCACTGGCATAACGGGTTCGTGTACCTGCTTCGGCGGTACGGAAACCAAATTCCTGCTTCAACTGTCGCTGCACAGGTATTTTATACATCACTTCAATACCCAGGGGTAAAATAAAATTCAAACCAGGTTGTAAAGTACGGTTATATTCACCGAAAAGCAACACAACACCTTCTTCTTCTGGTCCCACTGTTTTAACAGAGGTAAAAGCGACTATCAACACCGCAATCCCGATAAGGATTT
>CAZPVB010000057.1:0-20546 GCA_964589855.1 uncultured Bacteroidales bacterium | reverse complement strand
CAACCGATGCCCTCCGGCGCCCTGAAGGGGCAACTTACAAACAAAAACGCAAACCGCTCAATATCAAATAGAAACAAATTATAAACAGATGAAAAAGCGAATGCAACTATTGACAAAGCGCGTAGTGCTGACATTATATGTTAAGAATCTAATGTCACCAGTGAATTCAAAGGCGTCTGGCGCTGACATTATCGGGTTTCCATTAAAAAAATTAGCACCTCATAATCATCAAACTGAAAATTATAAGCAGATGAACAATCGATCCTTTGTTTGTGACAGGATTCAATGGCAAGTGAAGCACCTAAAATGCCGCAAAAAGGGTTTTGATGTTTTAAAGAAGTGGCAAAACATCTGTTCTCTTGAAAGATACGGAGGGTAAAACAACCGAAAAAAAGAAAAATAATTTAGTATATTCAATAATTGTATAAACATGTGGATAGTAGATTTAGTGTTGAATGATAAAAAATTTTATAGGATTATATATCATCTTTTTATGAGAAGATTGTGAAATATTAAAAAGAGCAGATTCATAAAAAAAGTACATCTTAAATAAATTAAATAATGTTTTGAAAAGAGACAAATTATTGCTAAAATTGCACCTGAAAATACAATAGACATATTTCTACATTTATCCATTAAAAAATCATACTATGAAAAATTCTACTTTCTTTATTTTATTGGCATTATCCTTCATTTTTATGAATGGGGTAGTGAATGCCTTTCCAAAATCATTAGAACCCATTTCAGTAATCATGGACAAAACCATTGCCAGCGATAACCTGCCCGAATTTATCAATGACGCTGGTGCTACCAGAGGTGCGGGCATGAATCAACAGCATGTATTTGTTGCCTCCCGTCAGGGTGGTGGTGACTTTGTTTATTACTGGGATATAAACAACCCTGATGTTGAGGCAAAACTGCTTGATATGACAGATGTTGCAGGTGGCACTTTTACCATTGCAGATCTTACAGTGGTCGATGATGACATTTTTGTATCAAACATGGTGTTTAGCGGAGGATTTAAGGTGTATCACTGGGATGGTGTTAACAGTCAACCATCTGTTTTGATCAATTACGATTCTCCGGTAAGATTAGGTGACGCCATAAGTGTTGTTGGCGATCCCGACGATTTCGCCACACTGATTGCTTCCGGGCATGGTGTGTCAGAATATTATGTATGGGAGATTGAAAACGGTGCTTTGGTTAGTGAGGAACCACAGCTGATACCACTGGAAGCACTGGATGAGAATACAAACTTTTCACGGATTACCGAAGTGCCTTTGCAGGGAGATGACCCAGAGCGCTACCTGGTCAGCGGGCCGGGGTATGGACCTTTTCTTATCGATGAAAATACCGTTTTCACTGAAGGATTAGCAGCCGATTTCTTTCCCGGATGGGCTATGTATGCGCATATTTTTTACTACCAGGATGTTAGATACATGGCATACATGCATGTAAAAGGAATTTCAGACGATGAACAAAATACGCTGTACATTCTCGACCTGAGTGATGGTGCTACAGTGGATGAAGCATTCGCAAACCTTTCTGAAGCAACTTTTCAGGATAAAGTTGTTCACTCGGTAGATATTGGAACTATTCCTAATCTCAATGCCAGCGTTTCAGTCGATATCGCACATGATATTCATGGCAATCTGCTGATTATGGGTTTTGCTGCCGGCAACGGTTTTGTGGTAGAGAAGATCGGTGATGCAGTATCGGATTTTTATACCCTGCCTTTTACCGAAAACTTTGATGGAACCGGAGAATCTACTCCCGAAGACTGGATACCTGAAGACTGGATGAATGTGGATGCTGACGGAGATACAGAAGTTTGGCTATGGGATAGTTTTGAAGACACGGAAAATGATATTTATGAAACTTACATGACATCCTATTCTTATACAGATGAAACAGGAGCATTAACGCCCGATAACTGGCTGATAACACCACAAATATATCTTGAACCTTCAGCTGCCGACGAATATGTAAACTTACTTTTTCATATTACCACCATGGCCGATACTCCCGAATACAGAACTGAAACATACCAGGTGCTGATTTCTGAAACTGATACCGATCCTGAAAGTTTTTCTGTGCTTTGGGAGGAGACATTCTCGGAAGAAGATGAAAACTGGGTCTGGAAACAACGAAATATAGACCTTTCCGATTATGAAGGCAAAGCTGTTTACCTGGCATTCAGGCACCATAATTCAACAGATTTGTATGGTATCGCTATTGAAAAAGTCGAAATTTCTACTGTTTCGGATACTCCCGAACCAGAAGTTGCCGATTTAACCCTCAACGTACAAATGTTGGTGTGGGAAGAACTCGGTAAGTTTGATCCTGAAAACGACTTTGTTGATGTAGCAGGTGATTTCAATAGTTGGGGCGAAGAGGAGTTGGTACTTTCGCCACTCGATGATGAGGAGCTAACATACACCATTACAATCCCCGATCTTTACGTTGATTCGGTTTATGAATTTAAATTCCGCATCAATGGATCCTGGGATAACGAAACAGCAGAGTTTCCTGAGGGTGGTCCCAACAGATCCGTTACTATCGCTGAGAGTGAAAATGAATACACTTACTGGTATAATGATGATCTGCCATCCGCAGTAGCAGATTTAGATCAGTTATCCCTGAGTGTATTCCCCAATCCATCTACAGCATTTTTTACGTTAACTGCGAAAAGTAAAATCGACTATCTGGTTGTAAGAGATCTTACCGGCAGGGAAGTGCTTAAAATGGATGTGGATGATTTTGAGATTATCGTTTCCACCCAATCCCTGCATGATGGTATTTATCTGCTTGATATTTATTCCGAAAGTGGAATGTCAGTGCATAAGATTCAGGTAGTTAAATAATGTATCAAGGTGTTAAGCCACCATTTCTGTAGCTTTGGAAAGAAAAGGGGCAAAGGAAATGCTTTTTCTTTCTTTCCATTTCAAGGTAAAACCAAATTTTATGAATCTGCTTTCAGGACAGGTTTAGCAAAAGTAATAATACATTAACCGACAATACTCTATAAGGTTTGAATGTATGAAAAGCACCGGATCGTGATATCATCCGGTGCTTTTTTAATGATTAATTTTCAACATTGCCGGCATTCTTTTTACAAAATTTACAACAGGTAAGCAATAAATTATTACCTTTCGCCTTCATTTTTCAGTCTTTTTTTTCTGTCTGCATATGCAAAAAAATATTACTCTTTCTGTTTTTTTTTTATTGATATTGTGTCATGGGTTGCTGATATCTCAAATACATCATCATTCAATTCCTGAGGAGAAACAGGATGAAAAAGCAGAGAAGAAACCCGGGGAGGTAGAAAGGGTAATGGTGCATATGAAAAATATACCACAGGGTAGTAAGAGTATTCCCGGTTCAAATGGTATCATTGAGATCAGCAGACGGCGTTTTCAGCAACAGTCCCAAACCCTCGATGCCATGGCTAGTTTTTACAATGTACCCGAAAAATCAGGGTACACCGTAACAGGATGGAACAAAAGTAACAGCGATGCTTTTGACCGCGCAAAAGAACTTTGGGGTATATGGAAAGACATTGAAATATCTGCAGACCATTACGAGTTTATTTTTACCCGTAATATGCCATACATATATGATGTTGATTTTTCTTATTTTCAGGAAAACATAGCAAATCCATCTCTTCAGGTAAACGATACCTTAACCTTCTTCATAAAAACCAATAATCCTTCCGGAGATCAACTCAGAGCGGAAGTGGTTCTGCGTTTGCGCAACTTTGATTCAGGAAAAACCTATCAGTTAGAACAGAACCTTGTCATAAAACCCCATGCTTACAGGCAGGAGGTTGTCTTTCAGTTTGTTGCCCCTGAACCAGGTGAATATCACTCTGCCCCGGGCATTTTTATCAAAGAAAGAATCAATGAATGGACAGATTGCTGGAGTTGGTCGGAGAACCCTCTTTTTTTTGTTATGAACCAACACAGAGTACTCGATTTTGCTGGTTATCAATGGGATGTGAAAGCCGGATTTGGAAACCCAGGCGGAAATTTCTGGTCGGGTGATTCGTCAGATGTGTGGGTTGATGAAAACGGAAGACTGCATCTAACCCTTTCTGCTAAAAATGAAAGATGGTATGCTACCGAGGTTATATCCAGAAATTATTTCGGATATGGAACCTATACTTTCTATTTAGATGCTGATCCTGGTCTCTTTGATTCTAATGTAGTGGCAGGGATATTTCTATACCTCGATGAAGAAAATGAGATCGATATTGAATTCAGCCGGTGGGGTGATGATGACAATTATCAGTTTGGAAATTATGTGGTACAACCTGCCGATCTTCCAGGCAACCAATTTCGTTTTCCGATCATAACCAGTGGCTCTTATACCACGCACCAGATCACCTGGTTGCCGGGGCAAATTCATTTTGCTTCGTGGCACGGACATTACCCGGAACCTTTGGAGGGAAGAATTATTGCCCAATGGCAATATTCTGGTGATAATGTTCCTGTGAATAACGGGCTACGCCTGTTTTTTAATCTTTGGTTGTTCAGGGGTATTGCGCCTAACAAACCTGGATCAGAGAAATTCGTGATCTCTGATATGAATTATATGCCTGCAAGGTACATCGATCTTAACGAATCAGATGATCGGAACGAACAAAATCAGGATGTTGAGTACAAACCTTAGAAGCTGATAAAATCATCTCAAATAAGAAGCAGAGCCAAATGCTGAACTTATTACCGGGGGCATTGTTTTGAAGATTGAATTATTTATTTTTTCTTTCTTTTCTTTCTTGCGTCAGCAGGTCTTTTGCATTGTTTGAAACTGAAGGGAATATAAAGGCATTTAAATCATTACAATTACAATTAGAAAATTTAAATTATCATTTTTATGAAATCTGATCTTGAGATCGCTTACGAATCATCACTGAAACCGATTGAAGAAATTGCTGCCAAATTGGGTGTTCGGGAAGCAGATCTGCATTTGTTTGGTAAATATATAGCCAAACTTCCCGTAAAACTTATTGATAAACAGAAGACGAAAAATAAAAAACTGGTTTTGGTTACGGCACTTACACCTACACCGTCAGGGGAAGGGAAAACAACCACCAGTATTGCGCTTACAGAGGGTTTGAACAGAATAGGTCTGAAAACCACTGTTGTATTGCGCGAACCCTCTTTGGGTCCTGTGTTTGGAATCAAGGGAGGTGCCACCGGCGGGGGATATTCTCAGGTTTTACCCATGGAAGATATTAACCTGCATTTTACCGGTGATATGTCGGCAGTAGAAAAGGCACATAATTTACTTTCAGCGCTGGTTGACAATCATCTTCAAAGTAGGAATAATACCCTGAACCTCGACCCGCGCAGAATTACATGGAAGCGTGTCATGGACATGAACGACAGGGCATTAAGAGATATTATTGTGGGTTTGGGAGGACCTAAGCAAGGATTGCCAAGGCAAACAGGTTTTGATATTACCGCCGCTTCCGAGGTGATGGCAGCGCTATGTTTGGCTGAAAATCTGGAGGATCTCAAAAATAAATTTGCCAATATACTGGTGGGGTTTACCTTTGATGATCAACCTGTTTATGCCGGTGATTTTAACGCTCATGGTGCAATGGCGGCACTGATGAAATATGCTGTGATGCCCAATCTGGTGCAAACCATGGAAGGAAATCCTGCCATTATACACGGAGGACCATTTGCAAATATTGCACAGGGAACAAACTCCCTGATCGCCACTAATATGGGGTTGACGTTTTCTGATTATGTTGTCACAGAGGCAGGTTTTGCCTCTGATCTTGGCGCTGAAAAGTTTTTTAACATCAAAAGCCAATATGGGCAGCTTACACCCAATGCCGCTGTTTTGGTAGCCACGGTAAGAGCCTTGAAATATCATGGGGGTGCCGGTGCTTCTACCCTCAAAAAACCAGACCTGAATGCACTGGAAAAAGGATTACCCAACCTTCAGAAGCATATCGAAAACATCAGACATTTTGGTATTGAACCGGTAGTAGCCATCAACAAATTCGATTCGGATTCTGAACAGGAATTGAAATTTTTACTGAATGCATGTGAAATGGCAGGAGTAAAATCTGCCATTTGTGAAGGATGGGAAAAAGGAGGGGAGGGATCTCTGGAACTGGCTAAACTTGTAAAGCAGGCAGCTGATAATTGCAAACCTTGTTTTAAACCACTTTATGATTTTAACTGGGATATAGAAAAAAAACTACATACCATTGCTACCAAACTCTACGGTGCTGATCACGTCGAATATACTGTAAAGGCAAAGCAGCAGATGGTGATGTTTGAAAAAACAGGATGGGATAAACTACCGGTGTGTGTGGCAAAAACACAAAAGTCGCTTTCTGATGATCCAAAGAAAATCGGACGTCCACGGGGGTTTACCATCAAGATCAGGGAATTTGAAGTGGCCGCCGGTGCCGGATTCCTGATCCCTATTGCCGGTACCATGATGAGAATGCCTGGATTGCCTTCTCTGCCCTCTGCCGAAAAAATCAATATTGATATTGATGGCAACATTTCTGGCTTGTTCTGAGAAACAGGAAATTTCTTAATTTTACATCCATCATGCATGTTAAGGCGGAACAGGTTTTTTAATCTTTTCTTCCCATACAAGCCGTTTTTTGCTTTCCAATTGAAAATTCCTGGACCTTGAAAATTTTTCTTCTGGTAGGTTTTACGTTTGTTTGTTTTTTTCAGATTTATGCCCGGTCTGCTGATCCGGTAAGAAACTTTACCATTGATGCTTCTCAAAAGGTTCATCAACTCGATTCGCTGAGTATTGTTGAGGAAACTTTTTCTGTGACATTACCGGATGGTCAACCTTTGCCAAAACCTTTTTATAGTCTCGATCCCTGGTCGGCGGTGCTTACCCTCAACCTTCCCCCTGACTTTCCTCATGAGCAGATCATGGTAAGCTATGAGGTTTGGCCTCTTAACTTTTCTCAATCTCTTTTTCTCAAAGATTCTTCATCTATCAATATGTCCGGACCCGGTCAATCTCTCGTACTCTCCGATATACAAACTGGTGGGGATAATGCTGGCGTTTTTGATTTTGAGGGCATTAATAGTTCGGGAAGCATCGTTAGAGGACTAACACTTGGAAACAGGCAGGACGCAGCCTTAAACTCGGCCATGAATCTGCAGTTGAGTGGCAAACTCAGTGAGGATTTTTCTATACTAGCTGTGGTATCTGACCAGAATGTGCCCTTTCAACCTGATGGAACCACACAACAGATTCAGGATTTTGATAAAGTGTTTATTCAGGTCTTTAATGAGAATACCGATCTTATTGCCGGAGATTTTGATATTGAAAAACCCAAAGGACATTTTTTGAATATCACAAAAAGGGCAAGAGGTGCCAAAGCGGGCTTTCAATGGTCACGAACCGACTCCTTAAATAATGTACAGGAAAATTTTTTTAATTCCACTGCTGCCGCCATCTCCAGGGGAAAGTATTCGCGTTTTGCTTTTACCGGAATGGAAGGCAATCAAGGTCCTTACAAATTAAGAGGTGCTGATAATGAAACTTTTATAATTATAATCTCCGGTTCAGAGAGGGTTTTTCTGGATGGACGTATTCTTGAAAGAGGAATGGAAAAAGACTACATTATCAATTACAACACAGCTGAGATTTCCTTTACTCCTCAAAACATTATCAATCAATATAGTCGTATTGTTGTTGAATTTGAATATGCCGAAAGAAATTATGTAAGATCGATGGTTTTTACTGAAAATCTATGGCAAAAAGAGAAAGTGTCTTTTTTTATGAATTTTTTTTCAGAACAGGATCATCCCAACCAAACCTTATTTCAGGAACTCTCTGAAAATGAAAAAGACATTATGGCTTTGGCGGGAGACAGCCTCCACGATGCTTTGGCATGGAATGTTGACAGTACTGGTTTTCAAAATGACCGTATCATGTATCAACTCACCGATACATTGGGATTTGACAGTGTTTTTGTGTATTCCAAAAATCCGGATAAAGCATTTTATCAGCCTCGTTTTTCTTATGTGGGAGAGGGAAATGGTAATTATGTAGCAATCCGCTCTGATGCCAATGGGCAGGTTTATCAATGGATAGAACCTGTTAATGATAACCCACGAGGAGCATATGAACCAGTTGTTTTGCTTACAACGCCCAAACGAAAACAGTTGCTCACCATGGGTGCGGCATATAAGTTTACTCCCAAAACCTTCTTAGAATTTGAGTATGCTTTATCAAGAAACGATCTGAACCTTTTTTCGGAACTACACAATAACGACAATGCCGGGCATGCTGTAAAACTGGTGGCTAAAGACATCCGGGGAAAACAGGATGACATGTCCTGGAGTCTTATTTCCGAAATATTCTATGAATTCAGGGATGAAAATTTTGAAACACCTGAAAGGTATCGATCCATTGAATTTGAAAGGGACTGGAATGTGGAAGACCAGCAAATGAAATATCAAGAACATTTACCCGGGTTTGCTTTGGGTTTGGAAAAAAAAGGGTTGACGAAAACAAATTACACCTTCACTTCTTTGATCCGCCCCAGTGCCTATACCGGAATGATGCATCAACTATCCTCTCTTATCTCTAATTCTGAAAACCTATTGGACTACAAAGGAAGTCTTTTGCAAACCAATGGTTATAAGGAATCAACTTTTTACCGGCATGATGCAACCTTGGCCCGAAGCATCTGGTTTTTTAAAACCGGTGTGAGAAGTCAGTGGGAAAACAATAAAATATTCGTTCCCGACTCTTTGGTGCTCGCAACAAACAGCCATTGGTTTCATGAAACTGAGTTTTTTGTTACAAACCCCGATACCTCTTCTGTACAGTACAAATTATTTTATCGCACACGAACCGATTACCTCCCTGACCGGGAAGTTTTTGCAGAAAATAATCATGCCGGGGACTATGGATTTAATTTTCAGTACATTCCCAATACGGTTCATCAATGGAAAGTAGATTTTGTATATCGCACCATCCATTCCAATTCCGAACTCACTCCCAACCAAAACAGTAGCAAAGCAATTAACAGCAGGATTGATTATCAAACGCGCATCAAACAAGGTGTACTCCACTCAAGGTTGTTTTACGAATCCAGTGGTAGCATGGAACGCCAGATGGAATTCAGATATGTTGAAGTTCCTGCCGGACAGGGACTTTACATATGGAACGATTACAACAATAATAGCATTCAGGAGCTGGATGAATTTGAGATATCTCCATTCCCCGAAGAGGCAAACTTTATTCGGGTTTTTATCCCCGGCAATGAGTTTACACCTACCTACCGTAGTACGGTCAATCATTCTTTAGTGCTTAATCCTGCTGTTCTCTGGAGGGAAGAAAAAGGATGGAGGGGAATCGCCGGAAAATTTCATAACCGATTGAATTACAGGATTGAGAAAAAAGTACAGTCATTGCCCAACGCTGAAAGTATGAACCCTTTTGCGGTTGATCCCAGTGACACTTCATTGGTGGCACTGAATAGTGATATTCGAAACTCAGTAATGTTTAACAGAAATAATGCTGTTTATACTTTTGAATACACCGTTCATCAAAATCGCACAAAAAGTCTGATGAGCAATGGTTTTGAGTTTCGGGAGCGCTTCACCAATATTTGGCGGGGCAGGGTGAACCTTAACCGTTTTCTTGGATTTGATTTTGATGTTCAGCATGGCGCTAAATCGAGCGAGTCAGCGTTTTTTCTGCAACGCAATTTCAATATCGATTTTCAAAATTATCAGGCGGGTGTTACCTGTCAAATGAACCGAAATGTGAGATTTAAACTGGAGGCAGGGTATAACCAACAAAAAAATAGTGGTGATTATGGAGGTCAAAAAGCTGATATATGGAATACTCAAATCCAGAGCCGTCTTGGTTTTCCCGGGCAGGGAAGAATGGAAATCCGATACCGTTTATCACAAATTCATTATCCTTTTGCCCAAAACACACCCGTGGCATTTGAGATGTTGCAAGCACTCAAAAATGGGATCAACCATTTGTGGCACTTTAACTGGCAACATAATATTAATCAATATTTACAGTTAAATATAAATTATAATGGCAGGAAACCTCCTGATGTTGCTGCCATACATACAGGTACTGTTTCTCTGAGAGCTTTATTCTAAGTAGGGCGCTTTTTTATGAAGATGGACATAACTTGTTCTTTTAATACAAATTTTGAAAGGATACAGGATTGTGAAATGTATTTTTCTTAACTTCGCATCCAAATTATAATTATTGTTCTAAGTTTTTGCAAATCAACAAATTTTACCATGAACCGGTTTTCTTACAACCAAATCAACAACATTTTGGGGTGGTTGATGTTTCTTACCGCCGCCACCGTTTTTATGCTAACCCTCGAGCCCACCGCCAGTTTCTGGGATGCAGGCGAACGACTTTCCGCTTCCTTTAAACTGCAAATTGCTCATCCACCAGGGGCACCCCTTTATCAGATGCTGGCCCGCATGTTTTCATTACTCGCTTTGGGCGATTTATCAAGGGTAGCTTTCTGGATTAATGCCATGTCGGCAACCGCTGGTGCGTTAACCATCATGTTTCTTTTCTGGACCATCACAAGACTGGGGCATAGATTGTTGAACGCTGTACCTGATACCGGCAGCGCTAAAACCTGGAGTGTTTGGGGTGCAGGTATTGTAGGAGGACTAACCCTTACTTTCAGTGATTCTTTCTGGTTTACTGCCGTAGAGGCAGAAGTGTATGTTACTTCCCTTTTTCTTACCTCCTTTGTTTTTTGGTCGATCCTGAAATGGGAAGCTACCGAAAAAGAACCCGATTCTCTGAAGTGGCTTGTACTTATTGCTTTTATCATTGGTTTGTCCATCGGGGTGCATATGCTTAACCTTTTGGCTATACCAGCCATTGTTTTTGTTTATTACTTTAAGAAATTTAAACCCACACGAAAGGGAATCATCATTACCGCATTTATTGCGATTGGTGTTCTGGGGTTTATACAAAATATTTTTATTCCTGGTGTTGTAACGCTCGATTGGTGGTTTGAGAAGTTTTTTGTAAATACCGTAGGATTACCTTTTCATACCGGAACAATCATTTATTTTGTCTTTCTGATTGCTGTTGTTGTATTTGCTCTGTATTATACACACCAAAAGAATAAAGTTATATTAAATACCATTGTATTAGCATTAACTTTTATCCTGATCGGATATACCTCCTTTCTAATGTTGGTTATCCGGAGTAATGCGCATGTGCCTATCAATGAAAATGCGCCTAAAAATGCTCTTGCGCTAAAGTCATATCTTGGTCGTGAGCAATACGGCAGTTGGCCACTCCTTTACGGACCATACTATAATGCCCCACTTGAGGCGGTAGAAGATGGAAAACCTGCCTGGAGAAGAGATAATGAAGCAGGAAAATATGTGATCACCGATGATCGGGCAGGAACAGTTCCTGTTTATGATCCAAGGTTTACAACCATATTTCCGCGCATGCACAGTAGCCAGGAAAGGCATGTAAGGGCATATGAAAACTGGGGAAGGGTGCAGGGAGTGCCCGTTAGAGTGCAGGAACGTGATGGATCTACCAGAACCGTTAATAAACCTACTTTTAGTGAAAACCTACGTTTTTTCTTTTCCTATCAGCTCGGGCATATGTATCTCAGATACCTCATGTGGAATTTTTCAGGCAGGCAAAACGACATCCAGGGGCATGGCGAACCCACCAGAGGAAACTGGATGACAGGCATAAAACCTCTGGATCAGGTTTTTCTTGGTCCTCAACATAATTTGCCGGAAAGTATTACTTCCAACCCAGGTCATAACTATTATTATATGTTGCCTTTTATATTGGGTGTTATCGGATTGATTTTTCAGTCCAAAAGAAAACCTGATGATGCCCTGGTGGTGGGTTTATTGTTTTTGATGACGGGTGTCGCTATTATCATTTACCTGAATCAAACACCCTTTCAACCTCGTGAGCGTGATTATTCATACATAGGATCATTTTATGCCTTCTCCATTTGGGTTGGTTTGGGTGTTTTGGCCATTGCTGATGCCCTTCAGAAAAAACTCAAAGGAAAAACCTCAGCCATTCTTGCTACCGTACTTTGCTTTTTACTTGTTCCCTCTCTGATGGCAAAAGAAAACTGGGAATCACACGATAGATCTGGCAGGTATACTACCCGGGATGTGGCAGTCAATTACCTTGAATCCTGTGCCCCCAATGCCATTATTTTTACCATGGGCGATAATGATACCTTCCCTCTCTGGTATGCGCAGGAAGTAGAGGGTATACGTACAGATATAAAAATTGTAAACCTCAGCCTTTTGAATACCGACTGGTATATTGATGGAATGATGAGACGAAAAACCTATGAAGCAGACCCTATCCCCTTTTCTATGGAACACAAACAATACCGTGATGGAACCCGGGATTTCCTTTATGTAATGGAGGATCCGCGTTTAGAGGATCAATATATAGACTTGCGAAGACTCATAAGTTTTATTTCTAATGATGACAATCAACGCACTTTAGCTGGCTCCCGTCAAAATTTCTTCCCAACCCGCAAATTCAGTCTTTCCGTAGATTCTGCCAAGGTAGTGCAAAATGGTACAGTGGCCCCCGAAGATGCACACTTGATTGTGGATAGGGTTCAATGGGAAATACCCAATTCGGGGTTGCAGAAAAACTCCCTCATGTTGCTGGATTTTCTGGCTACCAACAATTGGGAAAGACCCGTCTATTTTGCCATCACAACCGGTGCCGAAGCTTATATAGGATTGGAGGATTATTTTCAACTCGAAGGAATGGCTTATCGCCTGGTACCCATCAAATCTGATGCAGAGCAGGGAGAAACCGGTCGTATTAATACCAGAATCCTTTACGATAACATCATGAATAAATTTCAGTGGGGCAATATGTACGATCCTGATGTTTATCTCAATGAAGATAACATAAGACTTACTGTAAACTTCCGGAATATTTTCCAGCGATTGGCAAATGCACTTATTGATGAAGGAAAAACTGAACAGGCCATTGAGGTTTTAGACAAAGCCATGGAAGTGATGCCTGAACATAATGTGCCCTACAACTATTTTACTTTGCTAATTGCTGAAGCTTACTATGATGCAGGTGAATTCGACAAAGCCAATGAGATATTTGAACGTATGATTGATTGGGAAGAACAAAATTTAACATATTATTTTTCCTTTAAAAATCGCCGGGCACAAATGGTGGAAAGCAACAAACAGGAATCTCTGGCGGTTATACAGCGCATAAGTCATGTAACTGCCGTGAATGAGCAGGATGAGCTGGCAGAAAAGTCTAATGAGGTGTTTGATTATTATTATAATTTGTACATGCAGGATAGTGATTTTTAAACAGGTCTTTCCATACGCCCCTGTTATTCTATGATCCTTTTTAAAACAATTATTCCGGAGAGCAAATTACTGTTTCTCAGTTATCATAGGACAAGTGTCTGATTTAAAATGTTCGAGTTTACTAATCGCACATTTTTAAACTCCAGGGAGTTTGCAAGGGTAAATGACTGTTTTCAAAACAACTATAACCCGAAAATTGGAAATCATGGACAGACACTGGTGATGATTGAGAAAATAATTTCTTATAAATAATCTGCATCTAATATCCTAAAGTTCAGAACATTTTTTGTAATCGAATATTTTTTTATTAATTTTGCACATACTTTTAAGTATTCTACCAGTTGCAGGGGACTTTCGTCCCCTGTTTTGTTAGATGAGATGGATTTTCAGTGAATTCCATTTTGCAATCCTTTTATGAAGTTGTTGGTATGATTGATAAAAATTTTATTTCTGATTTGGTTGATGAGTTTTTGAAGGATCATCCGGATCTTTTTTTAGTGGAACTGAAGGTTTCCTCATCCAGTAAAATTGCCGTTTTTCTTGATGGTGATGAGGGAGTGCCGGTGAGTAAATGCATTGATTTAAGCAGGTTTATCGAAAATAAACTCGACCGCGATCAGGAAGATTTTGAACTTGAAGTATCTTCGGTAGGTGTATCAAAACCCCTTGTAATGCCCAGGCAATTTATCAAAAATACGGGCAGGGAAATCGAATTTACCACCTCCGCCGGAGAAAAAATAAAAGCAACGCTTGTTGCCGCCGACCATAAAGGTGTTGTGATTGAAAAAGAAATAAAGAAAAAAAAGAAACCTAAACCCGGAGAACCTGTTGAAGAACCCATTCAGAATTTTACCTATCAGGACATAGACAATGCAGTGGTTCAGGTATCCTTTAAAAAGGAAAAACAAAAAAAGAAAAAATAATATTTCAATAATTTAATTGCATAATAAATGGAAAACATAAGATTGGTTGAATCTTTCTCCGAATTCAAGGAGTTTAAAAATATTGATCGTACAACAATGATGTTGATACTTGAAGATGTATTTCGAAGCATGTTATTAAAAAAATATGGATCAGCCGATAACTTTGATATTATTGTCAATATAGACAAGGGCGACCTGGAGGTCTTCCGCAACCGTGTTATTGTTGAAGATGGTGAGGTAGAAGATCCCAACGCTGAGATAGAATATTCCGAAGCAATCAAAATAGAACCCGATTTTGAAATTGGTGAAGAGGTTTCCGAACCTCTTAGAATGATTGATTTTGGCAGGAGAGAAATTTTGTCTATCCGACAAAATCTTGCCTCCAAAATTCTTGAACTGGAAAAAGACAGTGTATTTAAAAAATACAAAGAGCGGATTGGCGAATTAATTACAGCAGAGGTTTATCAGGTTTGGAAAAAAGAATTGCTTGCTCTTGACGATGAAGGCATTGAACTTATTTTGCCTAAATCAGAGCAAATCCCATCTGATTTTTTCCGTAAAGGTGATACGGTTAGGGCGGTTGTAGAAAGGGTTGAAATAAAAAATAATAATCCTCTTATTATACTTTCACGAACATCAGGTATCTTTCTGGAAAGACTCTTTGAGCAGGAAGTACCCGAGGTGCATGATGGGTTGATCACCATCAAAAAGGTTGTAAGAGCACCCGGCGAAAGGGCAAAAGTAGCCGTTGAATCTTACGATGATCGCATTGATCCTGTGGGCGCATGTGTGGGTATGAAAGGATCAAGAATTCATGGCATCGTTCGCGAACTCCGAAATGAAAATATTGATGTGATTAATTACACATCCAACCCAAATCTATATATTAGCAGAGCACTCAGCCCTGCCAAAATTTCGAGCATAACCATTGATGAGAACACCAAAAGAGCAGAGGTTTTTCTTAAGCCTGATCAGGTGTCTATGGCCATTGGAAAAGGTGGATTTAATATAAAACTTGCCGGAGGACTTACCGGTTATGAAATTGATGTATACAGAGATACCGAGCAGGATACTGAAGATGTAGATATCCAGGAATTCTCCGATGAAATTGAACAATGGATCATAGACCAGTTTAAAGTAGTAGGGTTGGACACGGCAAAAAGCATCCTGAATATCTCGCTTCCTGAATTGGTTAACAGAGTTGATCTGGAAGAGGAAACAATTAAGGAAGTATTAAGCATATTAAAAGCAGAATTTGAATAAAATACCTAACTTTGCACACATTTTTTACAGGTTTGTAAATTTATTCGTAAACCAAAATTTGATTATGACTGAGGGCACCAAAGTATTAAGAATTAGTAAGCTGGCAAAAGAATTTAATATTGGCAGGCAAACCATTGTGGATTTCCTGGCCAAGAAAGGTATTGCCGTTGACCCCAATCCTAATACTAAAATCTCGCCCGAAGCTTATGAAATTCTTGCCAAAGAATTTCAAAAAGAAAAAAACCTGAGGGAAGAAGTGAGAAAAACTGGTTTGAGCTTCTCTAAAAGAGATAGAGATACTGCCGCCAGCGAAGCAGAAGAAAAGAAAAAGGTGAAGGAGATCAAAGAAGAAGTTCCTGAAAAGGAAGAACCCGAAGAAGAAGAGGAAAGGGAACTTTTCATCAAGGATTTGAAATCTTCTATGAGTGACAAAACCCAACCAGATACTCCTGAACCTGAAAAGGAAAAGGCCACGAAAGGTCCAAAAATCCTCGGTAAACTTTCCGAAGATCAACTCAAAGGTAAAAAGCAAGCACCTGATAAAAAAACAGCACCAGGTGCTGAAGCTGAAGAAAAAAAGGAAAAAGTATCCGAAGATACTGGACTTTCTGCTCAGCAAACTATTCAAAAGAAAGAGGAAAAGAAAGAACAAGCACCGGAAAAACAGGAAGAGGTAGAATCCCCGGAAAAAGAGGAAAAACCGGAAGAGAAGCTTTCTGAAATAGAACCTGAAGAAGAAAAAAAGGAGGAAAGCAAAGATATACCTGGTGCTGAAAAGGATAAAAAAGAGCCTGTGGAAAAAGCTGCAGAGACCCTGGAGGAGGTAAAGGAGAAAGAATTACCCGAACCTGAAGAAAAATCTACCCAACAACAGGAAAAATTGGCGGAAGAAAAGAAACCGCAGGAAAAAGAGCCTGCTACCCCTGAAAAAGAACAACCATCTGCCGGCAAATCAATAGAAGAAAGAAAAGAGGAGCAGCAAAAATTGGAAAAAACTGCGGAAGAAAAAGTATCTGCGGAAGAAAAATCAAAAGAACAAACGCCACCTTCAAAAGAAAAAGAGCAAAAACCAGCAAAACCTGTTGCTGAAAAAAGCGAAGAACAGAAGAAAGAACCCGCAAAAGAACAGACCGCCGGTAAAAATCTGGAATCTTCTGATAAGTTCATCAAAACGGAGGTGAAAAAACTGGAAGGTGTTACCATTCTGGGCAAAATTGAATTGCCTGCTGCCAAAGATAAATCAAGGAAACAACCTGTCGCTTCTTCTTCTGATACAGACAAAACAAAAAGAAGAAAAAGAAAACGCATCAGAAAAGATAAACCCCAGGATCAACAGAAAGCGGATGCTGCTTCAAGGCAAAAAAAGGAGGCACAAAAAGGTGCCGGTGGACAGGATCAGAAAAAACAACAACAGCAAAGGTCTGATAGACCCCAGGCACAACAACAACAACAAAGACAAAAGAAAAACCTCAGGAAGGAAGCTCCAGCCAAACAGGAGGTTAGTGATGAGGAAATCTCAAGACAAATACGCGAAACTCTTGCATCACTCAGTGGTACAGGAAAATCAAAAAGTGCAAAACACCGCCGCTTGAGAAGAGATGCCCAGGAGAAGCAACGATTAAAAGAAGCAGAACAGGCTGAAACGGATCTTAAAAAGATTCAGGTAACCGAATTTGTTTCTGCCAACGAGTTGGCTAGCCTTATGGATATTCAGGTAACAGAAGTGATCTCTACATGCATGAATCTCGGACTTTTTGTCTCTATCAATCAACGACTTGATGCTGAAACCATTACCATTGTAGCAGATGAATTTGGTTTTGAAGTGGATTTTATAACTGTTGATGAACAGGAAGTTATTGAGGAAGATGTTGATGATCCTGCTGATTTGCAGGAAAGAGCGCCTATTGTTACTGTAATGGGTCATGTTGACCACGGTAAAACATCTTTGCTCGACCACATAAGACATGCCAATGTAATTGCAGGGGAAGCGGGTGGCATTACACAGCACATTGGTGCCTATTCGGTACAGCAGGAAAATGGCAAAATGATCACATTTCTCGATACACCTGGTCATGAGGCTTTTACAGCCATGAGGGCACGTGGAGCACGTGTTACGGATGTGGTAATTGTGGTGGTGGCCGCCGATGATAATGTGATGCCACAAACCGTAGAAGCTATCAACCACGCCCAGGCGGCTGGGGTGCCCATTGTAATTGCTATCAACAAGATTGATAAACCTACCGCAAATGTTGAACGCGTCAAAGAAGAACTTGCCAACATCAATATTCTGGTTGAAGATTGGGGCGGGAAATATCAATCGCAGGAAATATCTGCCAAAAATGGAGTTAATGTTGATCAATTACTTGAGAAAGTTTTACTCGAATCTGAGTTGCTGGATTTGAAAGCCAACCCCAAAAGACCTGCTTCAGGTACTGTTATTGAATCTTCACTTGACAAAGGAAGAGGATATCTGGCTACCATTCTTGTGCAAAACGGTAATCTGAAAATGGGTGACATTGTGGTTGCCGGAAATACTCACGGACGCGTAAAAGCCATGTTCAATGAACGTAATCAACGCATAGAGGAGGCAGGCCCAAGTACCCCTGCTTTGTTGCTCGGATTGGATGGTGCTCCACAGGCGGGTGATAACTTTAATGTGGTGAAAGATGAACAGGAAGCAAAAGCCATTACGTCTAAAAGACAGCAACTCATCAGAGAGCAGGGGCTGCGAACACAAAAACATATTACACTTGATGAAATAGGACGTAGAATTGCTATCGGTGATTTTAAAGAACTCAATATCATTATAAAAGGTGATGTGGATGGTTCTGTTGAAGCCCTTGCAGACTCAATGCTTAAACTTTCAACTGAAGAGGTGCAGGTAAATATCATTCACAAAGCAGTAGGCTCAATCACCGAAGGTGATGTGCTGCTTGCATCCGCCTCCAATGCTGTTATCGTAGGATTTCAGGTCAGACCTTCATTGGCTGCCCGAAAACTTGCAGAGAATGAAGAAATTGACATCCGACTTTATTCTGTAATTTACAATGCCATCAACGAGATCAAATCTGCTATCGAGGGTATGCTTTCTCCCGAAATTGAAGAGAAAATTGTTGCCAATCTCGAAGTCAGAGAAGTATTTAAAATCTCTAAAGTAGGAACCGTTGCCGGATGTATGGTTCTTGACGGCAAAATTCACCGGAATTCAAATATTAGGGTCATTAGAGACGGTATTGTGGTTTACACAGGTTATCTCGGATCCTTAAAACGATTTAAGGAAGATGTAAAAGAAGTTTCTTCCGGATACGAATGCGGACTGAATGTTGACCGTTTTAACGACATCAAAAGTGGGGATATTATCGAAGCTTTTGAAACAATTGAAGTAGCACGTAAACTTGAATAATTTTTTATAGAGATATGGTACAGGTTAAAGTAAAAATTAATAATACGCTTGATTTTCTTGACAAAGATGAAATAGAAGTCTTTCAAAATGAAATAGATCTTCACAGAAAGAATATCTATGAAAAAACAGGTGAAGGAAATGATTTTCTGGGATGGGTTGATCTGCCATCAGAAATCAATGAATATACGATTAGAGATATTGAAGAGGATGCACAAAAAATAAGATCCAACTCAAAAGTGGTTGTTGTAATAGGTATTGGCGGATCTTACCTCGGTGCACGCGCCATTATCGACGCGCTTAGCAGTAACTTTGCCAATTACAACTTTCAGAAAAACCCTCATCCGCTTGTCATGTATGCAGGGCAGAATATAGGGGAAGATTATTTACATCAACTGATGAATTTTCTTGATGACATAGATTATTCAATCATCGTGATTTCCAAATCAGGTACCACAACAGAACCTGCTATCGCTTTCCGTTTGCTGCGCAAACATATAGAAGAAAAATACGGAGAAAAAAATGCCACCAAACGAATTTTCGCCATCACCGATAAGGAAAAAGGCGCCCTGCGTACCCTGGCAGACGAAAAGTCATACAAATCTTATGTTATACCCGATGATGTGGGTGGAAGATACTCCGTTTTAACACCAGTTGGATTGCTGCCTATTGCTGTGGCGGGGTTTAATATCAGAAAATTTATTGAGGGTGCCAAAAGAATGCAACTGCATCTGGAAAAAGAGGATGATATCTTTAAAAACCAGGCTGCCCTCTATGCTGTGGTTCGGAATATCCTTTACCAAAAAGGAAAAACTACCGAAATACTGGCAGGGTACATCCCCAATCTTATGTATTTCTCTGAATGGTGGAAGCAACTTTTCGGCGAAAGCGAAGGGAAAGATGAAAAAGGCATCTTTCCGGCTGCAGTAAATCTTACTACCGATCTGCACTCCATGGGGCAATATATTCAACAGGGGTTAAGAAATATTTTTGAAACCGTGATCAGGGTCGATGAAACTTTTCATCATGTTACCGTTCCTGAAGACCCCCAAAACCTTGATGGATTAAATTATCTCAAGGATAAAAGAATACATGATGTAAATAAAATGGCTGAAATGGGCACCATGCTCGCACATGTTGATGGTGGTGTGCCAAATATTGAGCTGATGGTACCTGTTATTGATGAAAATACATTGGGACAACTGGTTTATTTCTTTGAAATGTCTTGTGCTATCAGTGGATATATTTTAAAAGTTAATCCCTTCAATCAACCAGGAGTGGAAGATTACAAGAAAAACATGTTTGCTCTGCTGGAAAAACCGGGTTACGAAAAACAAACAGAAGAGATCAAAAAAAGGATATGACCAAAGCTCTTTGAAAATAAATCAGGTCTGATCTTTGGCCGTTCCATGAACCGAAAGTAGAACTAAAACGCTTTTGTGAAGGATATTTTTTTTGTGAACATCAAACGCAAAATGGTTTTTAGTACAATGGTTCTCGTTATTTAGTGTCAGCAAGAAAACACTTATTTTTTGGCGTTTTCTTGCAAAGACTATTTAAAAGAAAGACCTCCGTATTGTTTCTTTCAAAGGTACTTGTGTT
>CAZPVB010000056.1:0-20666 GCA_964589855.1 uncultured Bacteroidales bacterium | reverse complement strand
CAACCGATGCCCTCCGGCGCCCTGAAGGGGCAACTTACAAGCAAAAACGCAAACCGCTCAATATCAAAGAGAAACAAATTATCAACAGATGAAAGAATGCGCACTCAGGCCTCTTCAACTTTGATTTCATAAGTAAGATTGAGTGCTTTTTTCAGCACGGCACTCACCCCACAATACTTTTCTTCAGAAAGTTTCACCGCTTTTTCCAACTTATCCATAGGGAGATTCGAACCTTTAAAGGTATACAACACATGCATAGAGGTGAAAGCTTTGGGTGGTTCTTCTTCCATATCGCCCTCTACGGTGATAGATAATCCCTTCACATCAACCTTCATTTTTTTCAGGATAGAAACCACATCCATTCCCGTGCACCCTGCCAGCGCAACCATCATAAAGGGTTTGGGACGTGCCCCATTGTCATTACCTCCATTTTCTGCCGGAGCGTCAATGGTAACTTTATGTCCGTCTATATCCGCTCTAAACTCCATTTTCTCTACCCAATCCAGATGAATTTGTTTTTTCATAATCATTCCTTTTTTATTGATATTTATATTTCTTTTTTTAGATGGTTTTTTGTATCAACGGGTAAAGCGTTTTGTACAAAAACTGAAAATCATGAATAATGAATATTTTATCTGTGTGTCTTCTCTCTTCAAAAAGAAAGATTTTAATCAGAATGAAAAGTAATTTTGAACATAGAACCATCTTTTGATGAAAAAGTTTCAAACTTTCCGTTCACCTGGTCTGATATAAGTATGTCTGTCAGGGGTAATCCATTGGTATCCAGGTCTTCAATCACAAAATTGTCCGGAAGTCCAATGCCATTATCTGCAATGACAATTTCATAATAATCATTTTCCAGGGTATAGGTTACATCAATGATATTTTTTTTCCGGGATTTTGCATTTCCGGATTTTGCGGGGAATGCGTGTTGATAAGCATTGCTTATCAATTCGTTTACAACTGTAGCCATCGGAATGGCATAATCAACGTCGAGGAAAACTTCAGAAAGATGTAGTCTTATTTCTACTTCTTTTTCGTGTTTATAAAAAGCAGATATCTCGCTGGTAAGGTCTTTTATAAAATTTGTAAAATCAACATCCGAATAATTGATAGATAAGTAAAGGTTATTGTGTACAAGCAATAAAGACTTTACCCTTTGGGCCAGTTCTTTGAACTTTTTAGAAATTGTTTCGCCTTTATTTTGTCTATCCTGCGCCTTTATAAGAGAGATAATGATGTTCATATTGCTTTTTACGCGGTTGAGAATCTCGTTGATAAGGATCTCTTTTTCTGCAATATCAGATTTAATTTGCTCTTCAACCCGCATCCTTTCAGTCATTTTTATCTGAAGTTCTTTGTAGGAATTGGCCAGTTCACGGGTTCTTTCTTTCACCCTTGTTTCGAGCACATCACTGATTGCCCTGAGGTTTTTTTCAGCCTCTTGCCTGACTTTAATCTCATTTTTCAGATTTACCGACTCTCTGTTGTCATGTCCGTAAATGATAAAACCTTGCGTATCTTTAAATTGATCTTTAATAGCCAGAAAATAAAGTTTACATTGAACAGGATTATTAGTTTTATCTATTATGTCGGTTTCTATTGGTCCATGATGATTATCCTCCTTGTTCATTGTTTTTCGAAGATGCTCATCAAATTGCTTTTGGTCTCTAAAAAATCTGAGGATATTCTTTTTAAGTATTGACTTTTGATCTTCTCCTAATAATATTTGTGTATAAGGATTGGTTTTGATGATGTTTTTCCGGTTATTGATAAAGATCACAATCTGATTGATCTCGTTGATTACTTTATTTGCGACAATATATTCAAGGTTGCTGATAAAGCGAAACTTTAGTATCCCGATAGATATACCAATGATCCATGGCAGTGATGTGATGTGACCAATATTGGGTATTTCAGTCAGATTGATGTGCGGGCCTATAATATCAAAAAAAATTCCCAGAATGAGAAACGAAATAAGTGGGTAAAAGGTCAACCTGTATTGCACCAATTCGTATTTATCTTCAATTTTTTTTCGCCACTGGGCAAGAAAATAAAATGTTAAAATTGTTGATAAGAAAAGATACAAATAAAAAACATAATAAAATATATCTTTAGGATTATGCACAAAATGCCATGAATGTTTTCCCATGATGATTTTTTCTGCCTTCCAGAAATCGAGCAAAGCGGCAGCAGATAAAAAGAAACCTGTAGAGAAAAGAATAACAAAAACGGGTATATGCCATTTTTTGAAGCTGTTTGGATCATTGATCTGTTTGTGAAACAATGCCATGAAAGCAGGGAAAAGACAATACCCCACTGATGCAAAACTATCCCATCTGGATGCTGCTTCGGGAGTGTTGGCTGAATAAACAAAAATATAGGCAAAAGAATAAATGGAAAAACACAGGGAGAGAAGAAAGAAATATATGCTGGTATTGGATCTTTTGTTTTTAAGCACCACGTATAAACCCAACTCAAGGTAGAGTAAAAACAAAATGGCTGATATGATCGAAAAAAAATTCATCATAAATGGATCTTTAAATCAGTTTTTGGTGCTGTGTAAAAAAGCAAAAAGTATTTTTAACGGGTAAAATCAGCATACATGATCAGAATAAAATGATAAATCATATTTTTTCTTTGTAGATCAGGCCTCAAACAAAATTGTAAATTGGGTGCCGTATTCCACATGATTTTCAACGCTTCCTTTTAAATGATCATTAGACAGAATATTCACAAGTTGCAAGCCTATCCTTCCATTGTTGATGTCGCGCATTTTTTCGGGCAATCCAATTCCATTATCTCTTATCACGAGGTTGTATTGCCCGTTTCGCTTAAAAAATTCTACATTAATCACATTTTTTTTTCTTTTTTCTTTAAGTGTGTTTTCATCCGTAAATGCATATTTCATTGCATTTACAAGCAATTCATTGAAAATGATGCCCAAAGGAATTGCCTGATTGATATCAAGGAACTCTTCAGATAAATTCAGTCTGAAAACAATGTTTGTTCCTCTGCCATAATTGCTGTATAATTCGCCCACCAGTTTTTTCAAATAACCGGAGAAATTGATTCTGGAAAGATTGGGAAAAGAATAGAAATCCTCATGAATATGAGAGATGTATCGCACTTTCTCTGCTGTTTCCCTTAGCCTTTCGGAAGAATCGTTGTCTACTACCGGATGATTACACAGCATATTGATCAGCGAAATAATCATTTGTATATTGTTTTTTACCCGGTGATGTACCTCTTTGACCAGTTCAATTTTTTCATCCAGGTCTGCTTTTGTTTGCAGTTCTGCCCTTTTTCTTTCTATAGCTTCTTGTTGTAATTTTTGGTTGGCATCATTAAGTTCAAAAGTTCTTTTTTTCACCAGAAACTCCAGTTCTTTTCGTATTTTGGAAAGATTCTTTTCTGTTCTGGTTCTTTCAGCGATCTCTTCCTTTAGTTTTAGTTTCTGTCTGTAATCAACACAGGCTAATACATATGCCCTTGTTTTCTCATAATCATCTCTGATGTGGATCACAGAAACCATCACAGGGATTGTTTTTTTATTTCGTGCAATAAGATCAACCCTGAGCTGTTGTTTTTCTGAATAATGAGATGGGTTGCCGAGAAGGCTTTCTACTTTCGAATAATCGGAAAAAACAAAAGAAAAATCGTCTCTTATCAATTCATATTGGTTGTATTGCAAATTGGCCAGGGTGAACTGATTGGTCATCACAATTTTTTTTTCTTTATTCAGAATAAAAAGGAACTCTTTCATGTGATTGAGAACCAGATTGTGCAGAGTGCCCGGTGTAATGGGTTTTAATGACATGATCCATAATACATACAGCCCGCCAATTACCATAACCAAAGCATTGATATGCGCCATTACCGGCAGAAAATTTTCATTAAAAAGAGGAAAAACAAGGTTGGTTAATACAGTAAAAAGAAAAAACATGGACATGCTCAAAAGAAGCACATTTATAACATGTTTCTCACGACCTGTTTTGGCAGCTTTCAGGCGGATAATGATCATATAAAATACTGTGCCGGCGGAGATAAAAAGGTACAGCACAAACAAAAGGTACTGAAAGGTTTGGTCGTAAGGAGTATAGTACCAGTTGCCTCCGGCCTGGTAAAAATATTTAACAGATTCTATATCGCTGATTGTAGTGTAAAAAGAAAGGACAGCAACAGGTATAAGAAAAAAAAGGGTAATGATGTATATAAACTGCGATTTGTTTTTGGTAATGATCTTAAAGAACCATACCGTTAAAACAGGGAAAAACACCCATGAAACGGAAGCCAGTTTATCGTACAGATAGACTTTTTCGATGCTGTTGGTTTGAAAAAGAAGAAAGTAAAGGAAAGCATAAACTGCAAAAAGAAAAGAAAGTACTGCGAAAACCCTGAAAACTTTTTCTTTTTTGTTCAGGTACAAGGCAAAAATTCCCGCCTGAAAATAAATCAGAAAAGATAAAAAAGATAACAGGGCAAAAACATTCATTGAATTTTCAAATTCGTTTGTTTTATTTTCAATTGGAAAAAATTATACATGAGTTCACTCCGAAAACGCGGAATAAATGCTTTCGCAATCCTGGTTGTTTATGATCTGGTTGCAGTTTATGCTAAAACTAAATGTACGATTTCCTTATTCCTGATCGGAAAGGAATCTTTCTGCTTCGATGGCGGCCATACAACCTGTTCCTGCTGCAGTAACTGCCTGCCGGTAAACATGATCTTGTGCATCTCCGCAGGCAAACACTCCCGGAATTTCTGTTTGTGTAGAGTCAGGTTTGGTGATCAGGTAACCGTTTTCATCCATTTTAAGTTGTTCCTTAAAAATATCGGTGTTGGGTTTGTGCCCAATGGCAACAAAAAAACCTTCCACATCAATCTTACTTTCTTCTCCTGTTTGTGTATTTTCAAGGATGACACCATTTACGGTTTTATCGCCCACAATTTCTTTGGGGACACTGTTCCAGAGAATCTCAATGTTAGATGCTTTAAAAACCCTGTGCTGCATAGCTTTGGATGCTCTGAGTTCATCGCGCCGGTGTATCATATAAACTTTCTCGCAAAGTTTAGAAAGGTAAGATGCTTCCTCGCAGGCAGTATCGCCGCCTCCCACAACGGCTACTTTTTGTCCTCTGTAAAAGAAACCATCGCAGGTAGCACATGCCGATACACCAAATCCATTAAATTTCTTTTCAGATTCTAATCCCAACCATTTGGCGGATGCTCCTGTGGCTATGATAAGGGTTTCCGCAAGGACTTCATTCTTTTCGTCGATGGTAACCCTGAATGGTCTTTGAGAGAGGTCAACATGGGTTGCCAGTCCCCATCTTACGTCTGTGCCAAATCGTTCAGCTTGCTTCTGGAAATCAACCATCATGTCAGGCCCCTTTATACCTTCAGGGTACCCCGGATAGTTTTCAACATCGGTTGTAATGGTTAGTTGCCCCCCTGGCTGTAAACCCTGATAAATAACTGGTTTTAAATCTGCGCGTGCAGCATAGATCGCAGCCGTATATCCTGCAGGTCCTGATCCGATGATCAAACATTGGATTTTCTCTATATTTTCACTCATAATATTTATTGATTTATATTTTTCCCGGCAAAATTAACTCTTTTAATTCAAAATAACTTAAAAATCTAAGCATAATCCATGTATCACCCTTTTGTTGCAGAGTTTAGGGAAAATAAAACGCGCTGTTGCCCAAAAGGTGGCAATTGCTGTTTATCAACAAATGTAAAATGGGAATTTTGTTGACCTGGAGGGAGGATTCCAGGGGTGAAAAAAAATGAATCCTGTCAAATCAGTTCTGGTTTGCAGGTCTTTGTTGTGCAATGATTTTGAAATCTGCAAGCGCCACTGCAGTCACGGCTTCTATTACAACGGGTACCCTCAGAGCAATACAGGCATCGTGTCTGCCTTTTACTTCGAGTGTTTCCACTTTTCTGCTCTCAATGCTATAGGTTTGTTGTGCTTTTCCAATGCTGCTGGTAGGTTTCACTGCAACCCTGAAGACCAGCTCATTGCCATTGGTCAATCCACCGGTGATACCGCCGGCATTGTTGGATGCTGTTTTTCCAGTTTCATCAATGATGGGGTCGTTGTGGTTGCTGCCATTCATTTCGGCAGCCTTAAAGCCGGATCCAAATTCAATTCCTTTAATTGCAGGCACCGCAAAAACGATATGGCTGATGGTGCTTTCCACCGAGTCGAAGAAAGGTTCTCCCCATCCCAGTGGAATTCCGGTGGCAGTACATTGTACAAGGCCACCCACAGAGTCGCCCTTTTCCAGAGCTTTGGAAACCTCTTCATCGATATTGGGGTTTCCGCCAGCGGCAATCAAACGGGCGCTGATGTCAACAGGATTGGTCACTTTTTTTGCCACTACACCTGCAGCTACCAGGCCCAGGGTAAGTCTGCCAGAAAAATGACCTCCCCCCCGATGGTCGTTATATCCATTGAATCGTTTCCAGGCCACAAAATCTGAATGACCAGGGCGTGGCGTTTTTACCAGGTTATCGTAATCACCGGAGCGGGTATTTTTATTGCGAAACAATATGGTAATGGGTGCCCCGGTGGTAAAACCTCTGAAGGTACCTGAGATGATCTCCGGGAGATCGTCTTCTTTGCGGGGTGTGGTACCTTTGGCTCCTGGTTTGCGCCTGTTCAGGTCTTCTTCAAAGTCATGCTCTTCAAGGGGTATGCCTGCAGGGCAGCCGTCAATGTTCACTCCCACACCCACTCCGTGTGATTCTCCAAAAATTGTGATCCTGAATATGCGTCCGTAACTGTTCATTGTGTTTATTTTTTAAGCAATAAAATACCTGTATTATTTGCGTTTGGCCACATGCTGTCATTGAGTGCCGTTGATGTCGTTCTAACTTTATGAGGTAGCGCTAAGCATTTTTTTGGATGAAAACATTTGCACCGAGTTCTTTTATATCCTGAAAGAAATCGGGATAAGATTTGTTCACTGCCTGGGCATCCTGTATTACCATTTTATCTTTTGCTATAAGGGCTGCAACGGCACCTGCCATGGCAATGCGATGGTCGTGATGTGAATGGATTGTTGCTCCTTCAATATCACCTCCCTGAATAAGCATTATATCATCCCGGATAAGAATTTCGATGCCCATTTTACCGAACTCTTTTTGCAGGGCATGTGCCCTGTCGCTCTCTTTCACTTTCAGACGCGAGACACCTTTTATTTTTGTGGTACCCCTGCATGCAGCCGCCAGGGCCACCAATGGAGGAAAAAGATCGGGGCAGTGTGTGGCATCAAAATCAAATGCTATCAGTTCAGAACGGTTGATGGAAATATGATTTGGGAAGATCTGTATATCTGCCTTTGCTTTCCTTAGTGCATCCAGTACTGCTCTGTCTGCCTGAAAAGATTGATGATGCAGATTTTCTACTGTAACATTGCCTGCGATGGCTCCGGCCACAAGTAAAAAAGCAGCTCCACTCCAGTCGCCTTCAACAGTATAATTGCGGGGTAAGTATTTTTGACCTGCACGGATCGTAAACGTCTTAAAATGGTTGTTTTCCACTTCTACACCAAAATCCCGCATCATTTGTACGGTAATATCAATATAAGGTTTACTTTTCAGATCATGTACCCTGAATACCGTGTCCTTTTGCGCATATGGCGAAGCAATGAGTAGTCCTGTGAGTACCTGCGAGCTGACAGATCCATCAATAAAAACCTCTCCACCAGGCAGGGGACCTTTGATTTTTACCGGCAAAAATCCGTTATCAGTCTCACAAAAAACGCCCGCTGCCCTAAGAGAATCTTCGATCATGTTCATGGGGCGTTGAGTTAAAGATCCTTTTCCGGTAAGTACAACCTCTTGGCTGAGCGTTGCTGCAATTCCGGAAAACATTCTGAACCCCAGACCGGATTCACCGCAATCCAGGGGTTTTACCGGGTGGTTGATTCCACCTGTGATGATTGTTTCAGAAGGATGGAATTCAACCTTGCATTGTAATGTGGCACAAACATTTGCCGCTGCAGTTACATCATCAGCGTGCCCTGTTTGGCGGATCAATGACTTTCCCTTTGCCAAAGCAGCAATGGCAATGGCTCTTTGTGCCACACTTTTGGAGGCCGGCGCTTTTAGTTTTCCGTTGATCGGGGACGGATGAATAGTTGCTATCATATTATAATGTGGGTCAGGAAAAATCAGGTTTGATTTCCCAATACAAAATTTTTTAATTCTGAAGTATCGATTTGTTCAATAAATGCCTCTCCAATGTTTTTAAGCAATACAAAATGTATTTTATTTTGTTCACGCTTTTTGTCATGCAGCAGGGCATCAAAAACCTCCTGATTGTTCACTTTTGTTACCACAGGCAGTTGATAGTCGTTCAGGAGTTTGATTATTCGATCTCTTTGATCTGCAGACAGGTATCCGCGTTGTACTGACAAATTAGCTGCAAAAACCATCCCGATGCTCACTGCTTTTCCATGGGCAATCTTTGTAACTTTTTCAATGGCATGCCCCCATGTATGTCCGAAATTAAGCAGTTTGCGCAAACCTTTTTCTGTTTCATCTTCCTGCACAATGGCCGCTTTAATTCTCACGGATTGGGTTACAAGCGTATCAACAATGTTTTTGTCTTTTTGCAGTATAAGGTATTTGTCTTTGTCGAGCAGGGAAAATTTGTCAGCATCTCTGATCAGAGCATGTTTGATCATTTCCGCCAGTCCGTTTCTGAATTCTTCATCGGGTAAGGTATCCAGCAATTGGGTATCGCAAATTACAAAGCTGGGTTGGGCAAAGGTGCCCACGATATTTTTATAACCTGACAGATTCACACCATTCTTTCCACCTACACTTGCATCTACCTGTGCCAGGAGCGATGTTGCCACAAATCCGAAAGGAATCCCTCTCATGAAGGTTGCTGCTACAAAACCTGCCAGGTCGCAAACTACGCCACCTCCAATGCCCACAATAAAACTGTTTCGGTCGCCACCATTTTCAAGTAACCAATGATAAATTTTGGTCATTACCGAAAAATCTTTCGACTTTTCACCCGGTTCAACCACAAAAACAGGGAAATCGGGAAACTTTTTTTGGTGATAAGCAACAACATTGCTGTCAGAAATGATAAACACATTTTTTAAAGGCAAATGCTTTTTCAATGAAGCAAGATCTTTTCCAACAAAAATATCAGAACGATCGTGTTTTCCTTCAATGGTGATCTTTTCCATTTTAGAATTCAGGTTTATGTAATTTTATCCGGCAAAGTTAGGTTGTTTTTCGGGATTACCGGCATTCTGTTTTTCGATAAATTGTTTTTGAATGGAAAGAGATTCTTTATGTATATCATTGAAAAGCAATTCTATAAAATCCGGGTTAAGGCCATTTCGGGTACCCATATTCCTCACTCTTTCGATTACTTTTTCCCAGCGTTGCATTTGGAGAGGTTCCATTTGGGCGTTTCTTTTTACATGGGCAATTTTAGATGCCAGTTCCATTCTTGCCGCGAGCGCCCATACGAGCATTTCGTCCATCACATCGATCTCTGACCTGAGTTCTTCGAGTAATTCAGCAGAGATGGAATCGGGGCTTACACCCAAAAGTTCGTCGAGCAGTTGCAGATATGATTCGGGTGTTAGTTGTTGTTTGGCATCGCTCCATGCATTGTCAGGGTCTGGATGTACTTCTATCATCAGTCCGTCAAATTTGTTCTCCATAGCCCTTTGGGATAATAGAGGGATAAGACTTCTTTTGCCGGCAATGTGGCTCGGATCGCAGATAATGGGCAGATCGGGCATTCTGTTTTTGAGTTCCTGCGGAATGTGCCAGAAAGGTTGGTTGCGCATATGCGATTTACCCCACCAGAAGAACCCCCGGTGTATAGCGCCCAGTTGTTTTACACCACTGTTGCTGAATCTTTTGATGGCTCCTTCCCAAAGATCGACATCCGGACTTAGTGGATTTTTTACCAGCACAGGAATATCAACACCTTTCAGTGCATCGGCAATACCTTGCACAACAAAAGGATTGCTTACAGTACGTGCCCCGATCCAAAGCATATCCAACCCTGCTTTGAGTGCCTCTTCAACATGTTTTTCAGAACCTACCTCAGTGGTAACTTTCAGACCGGTTTCTTTTTTCACCTCATTCATCCACTCCAGTCCGGGAGCGCCAATACCTTCAAAAGAATTGGGAGAGGTACGTGGTTTCCATATTCCTGCCCTGAAGTAGTTTACTCTTCCATCAAGGGCAAGTTTTTTTGCTGTCTCCATCACCTGTTCGGGCGTTTCTGCACTGCATGGACCTGCAATAAGCATGGGATTGTTTTCTCCGTTTCCGGTTAGTTTTTGCAATTCTGTTTTCATTTTCTTTAAAGTTGAATATGGATCATTGATTTTTATTGAATTCAAAGATTGATTGAGCATATTTTCAGGAGTAGAAAACCTTTGGAGCACCCTGATTGGCAACAGTGGTTGTGGGTTTTTTATTCCTGTAATTTAATTTCTCATAATTGATATTGGCATTTTTAATCAGATTATCCAGATCATCTGTTTTGTCATCTCTGAGTAAATTTTTAATGTTATTCAGTTGATCGATGTAGTTTTCGATGTATTGCAGAAGGTAATCTTTGTTTTGCTGAAAAACAGGTATCCACATTTTGGCATCACTTTTCCCGAGTCTGATGGAAGATTGCAATCCTCCGCCTCCGAGTTCTACCCAGTTTTTGTTGGCATCTTTATCAAAATCTTCCAGCGATGCCAGCGCATAGGCAATAAATTGGGGTAGATGCGAAACCAGTGCAAGTTGCCTGTCGTGCTCATCGGCATCCATAAAAATGGCTTTCATCTTGAGTTCCTGAAGCATTCCCAGAACCTTGTTGAGAGCGTGTGAGGAAGATCTCTGAGCATCGCATATGATCACCCTTGCATGCAGAAACAGGTCTACATGGGCCGCTTTAGGTCCGGAGTGTTCTACTCCTGCCATGGGGTGTACTGCCACAAACTGATTGCGGTGATCATGCTGGTCAGCAAGGGTGCAAATATCGAGTTTGGTACTTCCCATATCCATCACTACAGCATTTTCGCTGATTTGATTCAGAATGTTGGGCAACAGTTTTACAACAGCATCAACGGGTACGCATAGCACCACCAGATCGGTTTCGGCAAAAGCCTGCTCAGGTTCCGAAAAATAATCGATACTGCCCATTTTGAGCGCCTCATTTAAATGTTCGGGGTTGTTGTCTACTCCGCAAACATGATGTCCGAGTTTTTTAAGTGCCAATCCGAGTGAGCACCCCATGAGTCCGGTTCCTACAATAGTAATTTGCATGATCAGTTTGATTTGTGATGATTAATAATGGATTTTTGAATATTGTTAATTGCCTGGTCGAAAAGAGCAATATCAGCACATAGCGATATTCTCAGGTGAGATTCACCTGCATTTCCAAAAAGAGAACCAGGTGCCAGCAAAACGCCTGCATTGTTGAGCATTTCTCTGACGAATTCTTTTGAATTCTGTTTTGTTTGGGGCATAGTTACCCAAAGAAATAGTCCCGCTGGTCCGCCAACGGGCTGGCATCCGAGTATATTGGCGAGTTCAACTGCTTTATTTCTTCTTTGTGTATAGATTATATGAAGATTTTCCACCCAGTGTTCTCCGAGGTTTAGTGCTGTAGCGGTTGCTTTTTGCAGGGGCAATGCAATACCCGAATCGAGGTTTGATTTGAGTTTGAGCAAATGTGAGATGATCTTTTGAGAACCGGCCAAAAACCCCATTCTCCATCCTGCCATGTGATAGTTCTTGCTCAAAGAATTGAGTTCGAGTGCTGTCTCTTTTGCACCTTCTGCTTCTAAGAGGGATACTTTCCCCGGATTATTGATCAGTCCGTAAGCATTGTCGTTGATAATCAGAATATCGTGTTTGTATGCAAAATCTGTCAGTTTTTGCATGTATTCCTTTGAAGCCACTGCACCTGTAGGCATGTGTGGATAGTTTATCCAAAGAATCTTTGTTTTGGAGGTTGCTTTTTCTTCGAGTTGCTTGATATTGGGCAGAAAAGCATTTTCGGGGCGCAGATCATACAGAACAGGTTCGGCTTCCAGAAGGCGTGTTGCGAAAGTATAAGATGGGTATCCGGGATTGGGAACCAGCACCTGATCGCCTTTGCTTAGCAGTGCCTGCGATATTTGTATGATACCCTGGCGAGAACCTTGCAAAGGCAGTACCTGTTCATCGGGGTCCAGATCAACCTGGTAGAATTTTTTGTACCAGGAGGTCATGGCCTTACGTAACTGCTCATTGCCTGCATTTGACTGGTATCCGTGCGCTGTCGGATCCATCAGATGCATTTTCAATGATTCCAGCATTTCAGCAGGGGGTGGGAGGTCGGGGTTGCCTATAGACAAGTCAACAATATCCATACCTGCTTTTTGCAAACGTTCTTTTTCACGCTGTATACTTACAAAGTAGTATTCTTTTGCGGGTGAGGGTTTGTTATTGAATGATGAAGTTTGCATGCTAAAATTTGATTTTAAAATGTTTTGCAAAAAAAAAGGAAGGTTTCTTTTCAGAGACCTTCCTTTTTTACCTTCTTTTCCAGATAATACGGTTTAGTCTCTGCCGGGCGGGCTAAAGAAATAAAAATAATATCCAAAAAAGAAAGCCAATTGATGAATCATTGTTTGAAAGTTTTGTGCAAAAAAAAACCCCTTTTACAAGGGGCTTTTCAAATGCTATATTTTTATTATTGATTTATGCATTGATCGCCCCTTACTTTCTAAAAAAGTAAAAATAAAAAAAGCGGAAATATGCATAAATGTTTGCCATAATTTTTCGTTTTGCGATGCAATATTAAGCATTAATTTTTTTTAAACAAAAGTTTTTTTTGTTTTTGGTGTAAATTTACTGTTAAGTTTTTCTGCGGATTTTATTTAAATGCCACATATTCAATCTGTAAAATGTTTTTTTAACAGACTTGCCTGAGTGTAATTTTTTTGCTGCATTCTGAATAATATTTAGCATTATTGTTGAAAAGCTATTGAATGAACCAACTTTCGTGAAGATTTGTATTGATAAACATTCTCCAAAATAAAAAATCAGATGATCATTAACCAGAAGCAAATATTATCTAATTTTGAGTCCACTCCAAAAATTCAATTATCCACAGATTACAAAGATTTACACAGATGCTAAATGCAGATAATAAGTCAGTTTAAAAACATAAATGAACACAGATTTGCCGAAAGCAAGTTTTCGGAGTTGACTCAGTTTTAAACCTTAAAAAACAATGATAATGATAAACACAAAAACTTTAAAGCAGGTTCTGATGATTATGTTGTTTTTAGTTTTCCTCGGGGATCATGCTGTGTTTGCGCAAACAAAAGTACTTGTAGCATATTACAGTAAAACAGGAAATACTGAAACGATGGCCGAAGCAGTGGCGAAAGGAGCACGAGAATTGGAAGGAGTTAAGGTGGAGATAAAACAAGTTGCAAATGTAACCACTGCTGATCTTCTGGATGCCGATGCCATCATTGTTGGAAGTCCTGTATATAATGCCAATGTAGCGCCCAGGGTTCAGGAATTCATTTCTGGTTGGCCTTTTGAAGGATCACCCCTGAAAAACAAGATTGGTGCTGCATTTGTAACTGCTGGTGGAATGTCGGCCGGCGAGGAGATTACGCAAATGAATATATTACATTCAATGATGATATTTGGGATGATCATTGTAGGCGGCGACCATTGGACATCACCTTTTGGAGCCTCTGCCGTTGTTGGAGAATCGCCTTTTGAAGATGGGAAAGGGATTGATCCGGTGTTCCTGGAAAAAGGGGAAAACCTTGGCAAACGGGTTGCTTCAATAACCAAAAGATTACATGGCAAACAATGATGGTGGTCGTCCTGGAAATAAAAACCCGGTTACATCACATAACCGGGTTTTTTGCTTATGAAGGAAAAAATTAATAAAAAGGAAAACCGGGATACTATATAATGGGGTTCGGGAAATTTAGTCTTTATAACCTTCCGCTATACTAAGTTTACGAGCCACTACTGTAAGGAGCACACCATAAATAACTTTGGAACTTACATCAGCAATGGTATAGGTGATTTGGCGCGCCACAATACCCGTTTCGTTGAAAAACGCCCCTTCAATACCAGCCAGGTGTGGCATGAGGTAGGCACCGGGGTAGAGCATCCATGCAACGAAAAACAATGTCCATATGCTACCCAGTGTTTTTGCTGCATCAGCAGGAATACCTTCTTTGCCTTCTGAGATCACTTTTCTCATGACAATAAGAATGTGCACAAAGAAGGCTGTGGAGATGGCACCCCATATAGCGAATGTAGCCAGGTTGGTAACCTCAAAGTACTGACCAATGTAACCCGTAATGATCATAGCAGATCCGGAGAAAAAGAATTGATTTCGGATACTCGAGAATGCGGATTTTGTCAGACTTACCACAAAAAGAATCTGGAAAAGTAACATCGGTACATCAATGAGCCAGTTTAAGTACCTGTATCCATTGTTAAACAAATCGGCTCCTGGTGCAAGGAAGTATTTTCCTTTTTCTGCATCAAAAACAAAACTGCTTGTCCAGTTCTCTGCCTGAGCATAGAGCAATAAAAATGCGGATACCATTACCACCACAGAAAGCACCGAAGATGTTCTGTATTTGGGAGCAACAGTTTTGATGGTTAGGATAAAATAAAATAAACCTGCTAACATTACGGCATATCCAAGGGTAAGTACATGAGCCACCATTTGATATGCCATTTCACTCAGACCTTGTTCCAGTCCGATGTAATTTTCAAAAGTAGCATTGCCTAAATTTTTCATAGAATTTTATTTTAAGATTTTAGTGTAATTATTTTTATTCTTCATGTAACGTTTTATTTTATTTAATGTTTAATGAATAATCCTAAAAATTAAACAAAGCGTTGTTTGTGTGTATAAAAACATTCCAGGCTTTTATGGGTTTGGTTGTTAGGGAAAATTTGTTGATTAGGAATAAATTAAAATTCAGCGGGGGTAAGAATATCGAGGAAATATAGAAAATCCGATTAAGATATTATGCGTATGAAAATATTACTTACCGGAGCCACCGGATATATAGGCAAGCGATTATTACCTGTACTTATAAGGAATGGTCATTTTGTAGTTTGTTGTGTACGCGACAAAAACCGGTTTTCTCCGCCTGAACTTCTTCTAAATAACCTGGAAGTCATAGAAACAGATTTTCTTGACAAAAAGAGTCTGGGGAAAATTCCAGATGATATTGATGGTGCCTATTATTTGATGCATTCCATGAGCTCATCTGGGCGTTATGAGCAAATGGAAAAGAATAGCGCTGAAAATTTTCGTAGCATTATGGAAAAAACCACCGTTAAGCATGTGATATATCTTAGTGGTATGGTAAATGACAGTGCTCTGTCGCGCCATTTGCAATCACGTAAAATGGTAGAGGAGGAGTTGCAAAAAGGCAATTATCATTTTACCGCATTGCGTGCGGGAATCATCATTGGTTCCGGCAGTGCTTCCTTTGAAATCGTTCGCGATCTGGTAGAAAAATTACCCGTAATGATCGCTCCCAAATGGTTGAATACGCGGTGTCAGCCCATTGCCATAAAAGATGTGATTACCTTCCTGGAGAAATCAATCTTTGCAGAGAAAACCTATGACCGGAATTTCGATATTGCAGGACCTGATATATTGACCTACAAGCAAATGCTGAAAGGGTTTGCCCGAGTAAGGGGTTTGAAAAGATGGATTGGTGTAGTACCTGTGATGACCCCCAAACTCTCCTCTTACTGGCTCTATTTTATTACCTCAACTTCTTATTTGCTGGCAACCGCGCTGGTGAGCAGTATGAAGGTTGAAGTGGTGGCCCGCGACAAGCATATCAATGAGATACTTGGAGTAACCCCTATGGATTATGAAACCTCCCTGAAACGTACTTTCTCTGCCATTGAGACCAATGAGATCGTTTCGAGCTGGAAAGATTCGATGGTTAGTGGCAGGATCAACCAGCGCTTATCCGCATTTATCAATGTACCGGTCAATGGATGCTTTAAGGATGAGCGGGTAAAAAAAATAAATGATGTGAGCCGGACAAAGGAAAATATCTGGAAAATAGGTGGTGAAACAGGATGGTATTATGCAGGTTGGTTGTGGAAGATACGTGGATATATTGATAAAATTTTTGGTGGCGTAGGGCTAAGGAGAGGACGCACTCATCCCGATCGCATCTCAGCAGGCGATGCCATCGACTTCTGGAGGGTTCTTTATGCTGGTCGGCGCGAGGGAAGGTTATTGTTATTTGCCGAGATGAAACTTCCCGGGGAGGCATGGTTGGAATTCAAAATTGACCAGGGATATCTTTATCAAACTGCCACTTTTCGTCCCAAAGGTTTGTGGGGCAGAATATACTGGTATTCGGTTGTTCCTTTTCATGGTATCATTTTCCGCGGACTGATCAGGCATTTGGCAAGATGAGGTGCCCTTATTATCCTTCATTGCAAACAAACAACAAACAAATATCATGTGGTAATATCCTGAGATTTTTTATTTCTGCAATACCGGTTGCGGTTTTAATCTTCCTGAAGTGATTCGGTTGTGATAAATCCCAAACCACACAATTGTCAATGCTGTTATGACACCGCCTGTTATGTATGAAATATCCCGTGGAAGGTTCAGTCCCTCCGGTGCCAGCAGCAGATAGGTTGATATGACCATGGTCATGAATACAGCAGGAATCAGTGTTATCCAGAAGTTCTTTTGTTCCGAGACCAGATAAACAGTGATGGTCCATAAAACAACGGTAGCAAGGGTTTGATTCGACCAGGCAAAATATCGCCAGATAATGGCGAAATTTACCTGGGTAAGCAGAATACCAATGAGAAATAGCGGTATGCTGACCCATAATCTGTTTCTTACAGGTCCTTGTTTTAGTTTCAGGAAATCAGCCACAATCAGTCTTGCACTTCTGAAAGCGGTATCCCCTGAAGTGATGGGTGCTGCCACCACTCCCAAAAGTGCCAGTACAGCGCCAAACTTACCCAATAATGAGTTGGCTACTTCATTCACCACCCATGCAGCATTGCCATCGTTATCGACCATGATGGTATTGAGCTCGCGAATGCCTCCAAAAAAACTCATGGCAATGGCAGCCCAAATCATTGCCACTACTGCTTCCGTGATCATGGCGCCGTAAAAGATTCTTCGTCCCAGTTTTTCGTTTGTCATACACCTTGCCATAAGCGGTGATTGCGTGGCATGAAAACCCGAGATAGCACCACAGGCAATGGTGATAAAAAGCATGGGAAAGATGGGAAAGCTACCCGCATTGTGATGAAAGTTTTGCATGCCGGAAGGGGTAAGTTCGGGAATGGTAGCTCCTTTTATGATAAGTGCCGCCATAAGACTCACGGCCATAAAAAGCAATGCAAAACCAAAAAGTGGGTATAGTCGCCCGATCACCTTATTGATGGGCAGCATGGTGGCGATTATGTAATAAACAAAAACGGTTATTACCCAAAAATTCATGGTAGCAAACCCCGGCGTGATACCCGAAAGGATTTTTGCCGGGCCCATAATAAAAACAGCACCTACCATGATCATCAGAAAGACTGTAAACCCACGCATAAATTGTTTTGTGAAATTGCCCATATAAATGCCAGTGATCTCTGTGATGCTCAGTCCTTTGTGTTTTACCGAGAGCATGCCCGAAAAATAATCGTGTACAGCACCTGCGAAAATAGCACCCAGTACAATCCAGATAAAAGCAACCGGACCCCACATAGCGCCGGCAATGGCGCCAAAAATAGGACCCAACCCGGCAATGTTCAGAAATTGAATCAGAAAAGCACGCCACCAGGGAAGGGGCATATAATCAACTCCATCGGGCATAATAATGGCAGGAGTTTTTCTTTTGGATTCGGCACCAAAAACTTTCTCCAGATATTTTGAATAGAGGGCATACCCCAGAAAAAGAATTACTATTGAAACGATAAGTGTGATCATCTTCAACTGTTTTGAGAAATGATTTTTGTAAAAGGAACGACCAGAAAAACCAGCATATGATAACTATGCAACAAATGTAGATCATGTGTTATGAAAAAGCAAGCATTTCAAGATCGTTAAAGCGTGTATTATTGTCTCAAAAAGCAGGTGTTTTTTATTGCACATCTTTATTTGACGGATTTGGGTTTAAAGAAAGCGCCAGATCTTAAAAGACCTGGCGCGGAAACCAAACTAAACTAACCAATAAACCAAAATCTAACTATTTATGATTGAAGAGTATTGTAATTTATTGATTTTAAATTACTTTTTCATGATCCTTTTCACTGCCCTTTTCCCATCCACGATTACCTCAACAAAGTAAATACCCTGTTTCAGGTTTTCAACGGATACATGGGTTTGAAAATGATCTTTTGATTTGTATTCTGTTATGCGTTGTATTTCTCTGCCGGTAAGGTCTATAAACCGGATCGATACTTCGCCTGTGTCATGATTGGCAAAACGAATATTTACATTGCTTTGTGCCGGGGTGGGAAATACCTGTAGGCTGGCAGAAAAATTATCTGCTACGGGCAATGTACTTACATCGGGATCGTAACCTCCAACCACGGTATAATAACCTGATTTTAGTGTTTCATCGGGTACAATAAAATGCAATGTTTTCAGCTGGCGCGTAGCTTCAATATCTGCAATAACAGAGAAATCATCATCCGGGTTCTCTTTGTATGCCAGTCTGAACTTAGGCACCTGACTGTTCACCAGGTTGAGTTCGGCAGTAATAAAGTTGAATGAAAGCTGGGCATCGATATTGCCCATTTTTTCAATTTTCCAGGTTCTGGTCCATCTTTGGAGGTTTTCGTCAGGAAGCCCATCGTTTGTCCATTGATATTCTGCGCCATCATGAGCGGCAAACAGGTATTCTTTGGGAGCATCGAGTGATTCGTTCCATTCTTCCATTGCCAGCGCGTGGGAAGCGGCTGCAGAATGCTTTTTGTCATCGCCCATCTCATTTCCTATACCTCCCAGATCAAAAGTAAAGGTATCGTCATCGTAATATTTTACCGAATCAATGGGCAGGTCGTATTTTAACGAAAGGTAATTCTCAATGATGAAAACCTGTGTATGCCAAAGTGTGCCTTTATAAATGATCACTTCTGCCAGTGCACCTTCCAACAGACCTGTTTCTTCACACGTGGGGCATTCGTCGTTGTCTCCCCCAAAAGCACCTGGGGGATCGTATTGGGCACCACCCAACCAGAGGTCTTTGCTGCTTTCTATCACAGGTCCTGTAGTAATGGGGTTGGGGTTTCCCTCGGCACGTCTGCTGGTTTGCAGTCCGTTAATCCTTATAAAGCTACCATACGATTCTTCATGGTTGGAGTAACAATAAGAGATAATGTAAGGAACACTGATTTCGGCTGTATTCTCAATTGTAGGAAAAACATCGGCACCTGAACCATCAGGCAGGTTTCCGTTCATATAACCGGTTATTGACATTGTATCCGGATGATACTCCTCATCCGCCCCTCTGATTTGGTCCCATCTTAATTCATAGGCATGTTGAAGTCCTTCATGGGTCATGGGTATATCTTCAACATGCGACCAGGCGTTCCAATGTGCACGTTTGGTAACAAGATTGTTTGCATTTCCATATTTATTGGCTACCAAAGAATCTCTTTTGGCCACAACAAAAATTCCAAATCCTTCACCGCCATCTAATACAGGGTCATTGGTTACTTTTAAATAGTTTTCACCAAAAAAGCGCACCCAGGGCAAACCATTTACCCTGTTGGTCTGGAAATAGATACCTTCTTCTCCTGCAATACCGGGGCTGGCCGAATGGTTATAACCGGAAACGTCATTCCATACCGAGACGAAATCTCCATCGGAAAAAGAAAGGTCATCTGCCCTTAGCCACAGTGCATTAATGGGATCACCTTCATTTTTGGTTGATTCGTGACCGCCCACTCCACCGGGCCCTGTTTGAGAAACAGTATTGGTAGCGGCAAAAGCCAGTACCATTATCATTACGATTAGATTGAGTAGAAAGTGTTTCATAATTATATATTTTAATGATTGATACGTTGATTAGGTATTGGGGTAGTCGTTTTATTATCCTTAGAAAAGATATAAAAGGGAGGTTTTATTTAGCGATTATCCATTTTTATGATTTGAAAATGTAAAAGAACGGAAATAAGGGCAGGGAATCATTCCCTGCCCTTTACCACTCAATCAACCGTCTACTGCTTATCCAATCTTAGTGGAATCCGTTTTGTGGTAAAAAATGGAAAAAGTTTATTTACTGATCATCACGCGTTGTACGGAAGTACCTTCTGTTGTGATGATCTGCACCAGGTATATACCGCGGTCAAACTGCTGAACGGGTATTCTGATGTTATCGTTTTCAACCAGTTCGAAATGAACCACTTGTCCGAGGTTGTTGATCATACGGATTTCGTTGATGGTAACATCAGAAACAATATTAAGGGTTTCATTTACGGGGTTGGGGTAGAGTACAAGTCCTGAAATTTCAGTATCAAAGACATTGGTGGGTTCGTCGTCGTTGAACCAATAGGTGAAAGTGTTATCACCTGTTTCAACAGTTATTAGACGATTGTCTCCACCATCAGGGAATTCAGAAGAATCCGAATCCCATGATCCA
>CAZPVB010000055.1:0-20880 GCA_964589855.1 uncultured Bacteroidales bacterium | reverse complement strand
CAGTCTATCGAACACTTTAACGAGCTCAGAAAACTCAAAGGGATATAAAATAACGATGAGATGTTTGTTACCCGGAAATTGAGTTCGCTTTTGTGTAGAGTAGATTAGCAAAGAGATGCATTTTAAGCTTTACCAAAGTTATCATCTTTAAATAATGCTAAGATAGAGAATGGGTATGAAAAATCACAGAAAGTAAAAAATTTTTTTGATGAACACAATTATTGTTTATCTTTGCACACCCAAAAACGCGGTGATCATCACAAGTTTTTGAAGGGCCCATAGCTCAGTTGGTTAGAGTAGCTGACTCATAATCAGTTGGTCCCTGGTTCGAGCCCAGGTGGGCCCACCTGATAAACAGCCACTTACGGAGTAAAATCGGTAAGTGGTTTTTTATTTGAACGCAAATTGAATATTTTTTGGGGTTTTTACTGCTTTTTCGATGAGCGCAGCAGGGAAATGATTATTCACCTTCGATTTGTGCGTATCAATTATGTTTCTTTAAAACAGATCAAAGCTCATTTCATCCGTTCCTCACCTCCATCTACCCGGCACATTCGAAAAGATGCCACATTGCCGGTGCATGTAAAAGAAATAGTAAAAAAGCTGGTAATTGAGTTCTTTGCCATAGTCGATCTGTGAATCATAATCGAGATAGGTTTCGGGTTGACAGTTAAATCTGCCCCCACTCATTAAGGCATTGTTCCATTGAATGACCAGGCGCTCATTCCAACTTTCCAGATACGACTGCTCATAAAAGCTTTTGGGCATGGAGTTGGCGTAAAACCATGTATTAAATCCGGGATCCATAATGATTAGCTCGTACTCGGTAGAATCATTGGCATGGGTATTTTCCAGGTCGAGGGTATCGGGAGGTGATGAAGCCTGGATATGCAGGGAGAAAAACAGAAATGTAAATACTGCCAATGCTTTGCCTGCCAATGTTTTAATGTGATAAAAAGACAAAACTATATTTATTCCATAAGTGCTGTTTTTTCTGGTCAAATGATTTTTTTTCATGGGATGTCCTCCTGATTTTTAATAATTATCTATCATAAATAAGTTTGGTATAAAAAATTTTTTGTTCTCGAATGTCACTGATTAAAAAGCACTTAATAATATGATATTGAGATTTATGATAAAGTGAAAAATGTACACGAACATCAAAAACAAGTTTTCAGATCAAACTCATAGATAAAACGTAATAGAAGGGATAATTGTTGGAGGTTGCGGATCTGGTTTGATAAAAGATGGAAACTCTGCTTCTCACAGAAATGATCAATTTAGCCCAATGCCGTCTGCTGATTGGTATAATATCTCCGATTTGTTTATGGAATGCCCGCTGCAGGCATTTTCAAATAAATGATAAGCAAGATATGAAGAGTACCAGGTTTTTCTTTGATTAAGGTATCAATCGTAATCCAAATAGAATATCTTTATCCAAAAACCTTTTGAACCAGTTCTGCCACCCTGGCACCCAATTTGGCACCGTTTTCTTTTGTGGTTTCATCGGGTGCTCCCACGCAGGAAGTTCCGTAATGTCCTGTGGCACTGAGCGGATCGCCCGTAATGACCATTCCGTAGATTAGAAGCGACTGATGTATAGAGAGCATGGTTGTTTCTTTACCCCCGCTAACATTCGCAGCAGTGGCAAAAGCTGCTCCTATTTTGCCTTCTGATCTTTTTCTGAGACATACAAAATCGTCGAATATTTTTTTAAGTTCTGCTGCCATGCCTCCAAAATAAACTGGTGAACCAGCAATAATACCTTTGGCAGACAAAAATTCATCTTTGGTTACCTGTGCTGTGGATCTCAGGATTGCTTTTGTACCGCTGATGCTGTTCACGCCTTCGGCAATTGCTTTGGCGAGGGCTTTTGTATTGCCCGTTTTTGAATAATATAAAACCAATACAGGTATGGGGTCTTTTTCAGAAAAATGTTTTTTCTTCTCAATGGCATATTCGCTCAAAGAAATGGGTGCCCGACCCAGAATTTTTTGCACTGTATCTGTGATGTGATTTACTTTTCCGCTTTTAATTTTGCCAAAAACCGCTATCATGGCATCTATCCAGGGTTTAGAAAACCCCCTTTCGCGCATGATTATCCGATAGGTTTTTTCATCAGGATTCAGGAATGTGATCTCTTTTTGCAGCACCTCAGAAAATATCTGCGCAACTTCAAAATGATTCAAAGATTCCTTTCCGGTAACAAATAAAGTTTCTCCCTGGTATTTGTCAGGTTCTGCTATAATTCTGGCGGCCACTTCTCCTATATCGCGGGTGTGTATAAAAGGCGCTTTTCCCTCTCCAACAGGCATCAAAATCTGATCACGGTCTCTTATATCCTCTGTTTGATAGATCTCAAAGTTTTGCATAAAAAAGTTGGCTCTCAGAAAAGTATATTTCATTGAACTGTTTTCTATCTTCTCCATTACTTTTGGATAGGAGGCAATGAAAACCACATGCTTTACTTTTTGTTTTATTGCTTCATCCACCAATGGCATGAGCAGTTCTTCTGCACCGGGGGTTGCAGATGGTCCGCATAAAAACAGGATGTCTATATCCTGTAGTGCCTGAGCAAAGCTTTTTTGATTTTTAAAATCCAGAAATCTGCTGTCTAATTTGAATCCCAGTTTTTTTTCAGCCTTGTCGCTGTGGCGGGTAGCGGCAATAAAAGGGATGTTTTGACGATGAAGTGATTGAGACACAAATGTGCCTACATTACCGGTAGATGCAGTAATCAGTATTTTGGGGTGCTTCATAATTTTTTGCTTTAGGTTTGGGTGCAAAAATAACAGAAGATACTGACCCTGTCAAATCTAAGTAATGTAGATTGTTTTACAAAAAGGGTAAAAAAACCCGGGAAGGTTATCCCGGATGATAGCAGCAATTACATCTTTTCAGACCCCGGGGATTGCTAATTCGGCACGCCTCGAAAAAGAAAAGTTGTTTTTGAAATCTTCAATTTCCTCTTTAAATGAAAGTGATTTTTGAGATTTAAATGTCTCTAATATAGGATCTTTTTCAATAGATCTGCTGAAAGATTCTTCGTGTTGATGAAGGTATACTTCTCCCATACCAGGATAAATCTCTTTGAAGGTTTGTGCAATTTCCTCAATTCCGATATTTTTATCCGTAAGATTATAGATGCCGGATTCGGGGGCGTTCTGTGCTTCAAGAATTCCGGTAAGAACCTCCACTACTTTGCTTACATGGATATAATCACGGATTTGTTTTCCTGTACCATGAATATGTATCCGTCCCATAAAATTAACATCGAACAGAAGTTTATTAATGGAGCTGTCGAATTTGGCACTTGGGCTGTATCCGTAAACATCCGAAACCCTGAAAATATAACTTTTGCATTGGGAGAAAAGTTTTTTCACATGATTTTCGCCATTGAGCTTGCTTTTAGCATAGAATGTTTCCGGGAAAGGCTGATCTTTCAAATCAGGCTGACGCGATTGGGTTCCATAAACATCGGTGGTGCTCAGGTAAAAAAACTTTTTGATATAGCTGGCTTCCACAGCATAAACAAGCTCCGCAGTTCCCCAGTTATTTACCTGATCAAAAGGGTAGGGATTATCGCCAGCATAAAGCAAATTATCGATACCCGCTAAATGATAAATCACATCGGCTTTTTTTACCTCTTCGTGCAAAGTTTTTGTGTCGAGTAGTTCACCATTCAAAAACCGTATTTCTTTTAAATCAAACCTTTTATCCAGAAAAAGGTTATAATTTTTTCTGCTCAGGTTGTCATAAACAACGATCTCGCTTACATGCGGCATCTTTAAAAGCCTTAAAACTAATTCATTACCTATGTAACCTGCGCCTCCTGTTATTAGTACCTGCATATTGTGTTTTTTAGAAAAAACCGGAAAAATCTCCGGAATGTATACTATGTTTTTATTTTTTTTGATTAGATGATATTGATCAGTAAATCTTCTCCTGTTTTATATAAATTGTTTATTCCCAATCCTTCTTAATTTTCTGCAAAAGAAAAAAGGTTTTGTTTTATGCTGTTGTTTAAATGATATTCTTGGATTGACAAAGGTACTGAAAGATACTTTGTACTATTAAAACAGAGGTACATAACACGGTTAATTTCGCGAAATAATGGGTTAATCAATAGGTTCACAGAAGTTTATGTTTTTTAACAATAGCGATTTACCCGTTTAAACATGTGCCTGACATGTATTTGTATCAGCGGCTTGTTTACAGGTAAAAAGAACAATACATCGCTAAATAATGTTATAATCGCATCCATTGTTCCGCAAGATGTTGAACCGGCATGAAAAACATGAATTTTTTACCTGACACTAAATAAAGAAATTATGGAAGAGTCAAACTACTCCGAATCAGATTTCAAACCCCTTGCATTGAATACGTGGTTAAACGATTTTTCACATCCGTTGATCATCAGCGGGCCTTGCAGTGCCGAAAGCTACGAGCAGGTTATGAAAACAGCTGAAGCTTTGCACGATACCGGAATGGTTAGTGTTTTCAGAAGCGGTATTTGGAAACCTCGCACACGCCCCAGTGGCTTTGAAGGTAGGGGAGAAGAGGCGCTGAAATGGATCGTTGAAGTAAAAGAGCGCTATGGGTTTTTGACCGCAGTAGAAGTTGCTACACCAAGTCATGTGGAAATTTGTTTAAAGCATGGGATCGATATGTTATGGGTAGGGGCAAGAACAAGTGTCAACCCTTTTTCGGTTCAGGAATTGGCCGATGCGCTTCGGGGTGTGGATATTCCTGTGCTGGTAAAAAACCCGGTAAATCCTGATCTGAATCTCTGGATTGGTGTATTGGAAAGGTTTTTTAAAACAGGCATTCAAAAATTAGCCGCGGTGCATCGGGGGTTTACTATTTTTGAGAAAACACCTTATCGCAATGCACCCCTATGGGAGATTCCTATAGAACTTAAGCGCCTTTTTCCGGGTTTGCCTGTTTTGTGCGACCCCAGTCATATCGCGGGAAACCGTGAATTGATCTACGATGTGGCCCAAAGAGCATTATTGCTTGATATGAATGGATTGATGATTGAAACCCACATTGATCCATCCAATGCCATGACCGATGCCGCACAACAACTTACACCTCAACAGTTGGTACATTTAATTGAAAATTTGGACATCCCTGACTCATCCGCTCAAACTCCCTGTAAGGAGATTGAGGTGCTGAGGAGCCAAATTGATGATTGCGATTTCAGGTTGATCAATTCGCTTGCCGACCGCATGCAATTAGTGAAACAAATTGCAGTGCTTAAGAAAGAGTGCAAGCTTCCTGTTTTACAGGTAAACAGGTGGAATCAGATACTGAAAACAAGGTTAAAAGCTGCTGAAGTGAAAGGAATCAACCAGGAAATGATAAAAAAAGTACTGGAACTTATTCACGCAGAATCCATTAATTTGCAAACCAGGGTTATGCCATGATCCATGAATTTATAAAATACTTGTGAAAAAATAAGAGTTTTGTGGCAAAGACTATGGAACAAGTATGTATTTTTGCTTTTTAATTTGCACTCAGCAATGTAAAAAATAATTTTTTTCCGTACCTATTATGATGATACATAAATGAATTTGGTCGTAGATGCAGGAAATACTTCAGTAAAATATGCTGTTTTTGATCGCGAAGGAAATATACTTTTTAAAAAAACCGAACAGTTTGCAAGTCCTTCCACATTATTAAATATAATAGATCAATATTCGGTTCAGTATTCGATTATTTCAGATGTTACCGGTACTTTAGCACAAGAGTTTAAAAATCCCTTGCAACACCTTCATCTCTTGCAAATGGATGCTTACACACGGGTACCTGTTAAAATTCATTATAAAAGTCAAAAAACACTTGGTACAGATCGCATTGCTGCCGCTGTATGCGGTTACAAGTTTTTTCCGGGTATGCCGGTGCTTGTTATTCAGGCAGGTACATGTATTACTTATGAATATGTTAGCAAAGAGGCGGTTTATTTTGGTGGTGCTATTTCTCCCGGTATCGACCTAAGATTAAAATCTTTGAATACTTTTACTGCCCATCTGCCGTTAATTAAAAAAAAACCGATTGATTTTATTACCGGAACAACAACAGAAGAGTCAATATTATCCGGGGTGATCAACGGGTGCATTGCCGAAACAGATGGAATGATAGAGCAATATTCAGCAAAATATGGTTCTGTCAAAACAATAATTGGTGGAGGAGATGCATTTTTTTTTGATAAGAAACTAAAAAATAGGATATTTGCAGTCGAAAATTTAGTTCTGCATGGATTAAACCACATTTTAAATTATAATAATGCTCAATAATAAAAAGCAGTTAAAAAAACACACACAGTTCTTCAACACTTTTCTGATCGTATCTGCCATGGTTGTTTTGTTTTTAAATCAATCACGGGCCCAGAACACGATCAATTCGCCATATTCCATGTTTGGTCCTGGCGAAGTAAAAGCAGGTGAATTTTTCCGGAATATGTCTATGGGCGGAATATCTCAGGGATTTCGTGATAGTCAGACTGTTAACTTCGTCAATCCCGCCTCTTATACCGTTACCGATTCTTTGTCTTTCATTTTTGATGCTACCGTTTTTTATCACTTGTACCAACAAAAAGTTACAGATCCCGAACAAGAGCAATTAAGCAGTTATTCCTCTCCCGGGAGCCTTGCTTTCTCTTTTCCGGTTTTTAACTGGTGGAGCGTGGCAGCAGGATTTATGCCCTATTCACAGAAAGGGTATCAGATTACCGATTTACAGAGTGATGAATCCAATGGTACCGTCAATTATCTTTATGAAGGTAGCGGAGGTATCAACAGATTATTTCTCGGACATGGTTTTAAAGTATTCAAAGGTTTATCCGTTGGAGTCAACTTTTCCTATTTATTTGGTAAATCAGAAGACCTTTTGATGTCATCCTCAGACAGCACTGGTTTTTTCCGTACCGCCTGGAGGTATAGCGATAATACTGATGGTTTACTGATCGATTATGGTATGCAATGGGAAATACCGTTGCGGGAAAATCAGAAACTTACCTTTGGAGCTACTTATACCCAAAGTTCAGATGTGCAGTTAAAACAAAACACCAGTGTACTGAGAGATTTGCCTGGTGTTACTTTTATCCAGGACACGCTAAGATTTAAAGAAGGCGACAAGGGAGAAATGTATTTACCCGATGCATTTGGTGCAGGTGTGTTCATGCAGTTTAATCCCCATTGGGGAGCAGGCTTTGATTTCCAGACCCAAAACTGGAGTCAATATGCCATTAATGGCAATTCTGCCAATCTGAACGATTCTCGTCAATTCCGCTTAGGTGTTGTGTACAATCCGCAAGTCGAAACCTATTCCGGGTTTCTTAGTCGTTTGGAATACAGAGCAGGAATCAGATACGGGGAATCTTTTCTGAACGTGCAAAACAGCGCTTTTGATGAATTTGGCATAAGTTTTGGATTGAGCGTACCTGTAAGACGTTCTTTATCGGCACTCAATGTTGGATTTGAATATTCACAAAGAACTCCCGCCAATGAGGGTCTTATTTCAGAAGACTTCTTTCGTTTCAATATAGGCGTCAATATTAACGAAAGATGGTTTGTAAAGAGAAAGTTTTATTAAAATCACCTGCATATTAATTAACCAATGAAAGAAAAGATGAAAGCAAAAAAATTATTTACATTAATGATCTGGAGCATGGGTCTCTTTGTTGTTTCCATTCTTCTTACCGGAGAATCGAAAGCGCTGCATGTTTCCGAAATATCTCATAATGCCCATGAAACACATTTGAATGGCGAAACACATATATTTCAGATACCCCGTAAAGGAAAATATGGTGATACACCCGAAGATAGTGCAACTTGTGTACGTAATATTTCACTTTATACTGAGTATTACAACCAGCGCAATTTTAACCTCGCCTACGATTTCTGGAGAGAAGTGTTCATGGAGTGCCCACAAGCACAACAAAACACCTTTATCAGAGGTGCAGTATTGATAAAAATGAAATACAATCAGGAGACCGATCCTGTGAGAAGAGAAGCCTGGGTTGATACACTTATGTTGTTGTATGATAAAAGGATTGAACATTTTGGACATACACGCACATCGAGCAAAGGATCAGTTCTTGGCAAAAAAGCGGTTGACCTATTCCAGTTTCGCCCCAATAATTTGATGGAAATATATGAATTAACCACTGAATCCATTGAATTGCAAGGCAAAAACTCGCAGGCAGATGTTATCCTGGTACACATGAATTCTCTTACGAAACTGGTGCAGGCAGGACTTAAAGAACCTGAAGAGGTTTTGCAGGCTTATAGCCAATTAATGGAAATCGTTGATCATAATATTGAAAATAATCCCAAAGATGCTGAGCGCTTTTACAAACCTGCCAAAAAAAACATAGAAAACATGTTTGAACCCTATGCAACATGCGATAACATTGTTTCTATTTACGGACCAAAATTTGAAGAAAACCCAGAGGATATAGAGTTACTCGAAAAAGTTACTTCCATGTTATCCAAGTCAGATTGTACATCAGAAGAACTATTTTACAAAACCACCAGAAATCTTCATGATTTAAAACCTACTGCCGAATCAGCATTCCTGATGGGTCGTCTGGAAAATGATGCAGAGAATCATGAGAGTGCTGTAGAGTATTTCCAGGAGGCTATAGAACTTTATGAAGATGATGAAGATAAAAAAAGAGCCTATATGCTCATGGCAGAAATTTCTTATCGTGCCCTCGAAGAGTATCCTCAGGCACGAAGATTTGCGCTTGAGGCTTCCGAACTCGATCCGGAAGATGGCAGACCCTATATTTTGATTGGTGAAATGTATGCCCGCACAGCCAGCTCATGTGGAGATAATGAACTTACCAAAGCAGTGGCTTACTGGGCAGCAGTGGATAAATTTATTCAGGCACGAAATGTTGAAAATGATCCTGAAATCATTGAGAGAGCCAATAAATTGATCAGTACATACAGAAAATATTTCCCTGATAAAGAAACGGCATTTTTCTATGGTCTTACCGAAGGCGATACTTACAGGGTTGAATGTTGGATAAATGAAACTACACGAGTTAGATTTTAATGATGCGATGATCCATTTTGTCAATAAATTTTATAAAAGCATTACCATCTTTTTTTTGATGGTAATGCTTTTTTCGTGTAAGCCCGACCTGGAAACCATTGAAACCATTACAAAAATTGACAACCAACCCGTAGAATCAGGTTCCAATCTCGAAATAATCTACAGTTCCAATGCTGAAGTACAAATGATCATGACGGCACCGCAAATGGATAAATATGCCACAGAAGAGCCTTACATGGAACTGCCACAGGGTTTTATCATGACTTTTTATGATTCTCTTATGCGCGAAACTTCGCGTATTTCAGCAAATTATGCTATTCAGTATGAAGAAAATGAACTCATTGATGCCCGCAATGATGTAGTGGTAGAAAATATGGAAACGCAGGAGAAACTAAACTCCGAACAATTGATTTGGGACAGTAAAAACGAAATCATTCACACCGAAAAATTCGTGAAAATCACTACCGGTGAAGAGGTTTTATACGGCGATGGATTTGAATCAGACGATCGTTTTACCTCCTGGAGCATTAAAAACCCCCGGGGAACTTTCTACGTTGAAACAGGAGAAGACACAAATGATACCATCACCAGAGAGCAAATCCAAAAACCTGAGGTTGAAACACCACCAACAGATACATTATATCAGGAGTAATGTAAAAAGACTGGTATCCCATAAAAAAACATTATTTTTATTCAATGATATTCCCAGGCAAAACAAATTAGATTCACAGTATTATGGATATTTTGACAATCATCATCATAAGTCTGTTGCTTTCCGGGTTTTTTTCCGGGATGGAAATCGCTTACATAAGTGCTAATAAACTGAAATTGGAAGTTGATAAAAAATCGGGTGGTTTCTTTGCCGGAATTCTTTCGCGCTTCACCAAATCCGACTCAGGCTTTATTTCCACCATGCTGGTGGGCAATACGATTACGCTTGTCATTTTCGGAATTGCTTTTGCCTCTCTTATGGAAGGTTTTCTGGTAAAAAGTTTACCCGATAATCTTAACAATGATTTTATAATCATTCTTTTACAAATCATTATCTCTTCACTTATCGTATTTGTTTTTGCCGAACTCATTCCCAAAATACTTTTCAGGATCAATGCCAACACGATTCTGCGAATAGCTGTGCTTCCCGTCACCATTCTTTATTATATTCTTTACCCGGTTGTTTTTATTACCCTTAATCTATCCGAATTTATTTTGAAGCGACTTTTAAAGGTAAACATCGTAAACAAGCCCAAAGCTTTCGATAGCATTGATATTAATAATTTCCTCCAGGAGTTTTCAGAGCATGATGCCGAAAAAGAGGAGTCTATTGAAATGCAAATGTTTAAAAATGCTATTGAATTTCCGGATATCAAATTACGCGAAAGTATGATACCGCGCACTGAAATTGTTGCTTTGGATGAAAAGGATAGCTTGAGTTCTTTCCGGAAAAAATTTTCAGAGAAAGGATTATCCAAAATTCTTATTTACAGAGAAAACATTGATGATGTGGTTGGGTACGTGCATGCTTTTGATTTTTTTAAAAAACCCCAAAATATAAAAAGTATCATTCGTCCGTTGATCGTAGTGCCCGAAACCATGCATGTAAACAAATTGCTGAAAATATTTATCCAGCAAAACCGAAGTATCGCGCTTGTTGTTGATGAGTTTGGCGGTACGGCAGGGCTCATCACCATCGAAGATGTAATGGAAGAAATTTTTGGAGAGATTGATGATGAATACGATACCGATGTATTTACAGAAAAGAAAATCAATGAAAACACCTATATCTTTTCTGCTCGATTGGAAATTGATCACCTCAACGAAAAATATGAACTTAATCTACCCGAATCCGATGAATACGAAACCCTGGGTGGACTTATTATCAATTATTATGAAAGCATTCCTTCCAGGAATCAGATCATAGAGATGAAACCCTTTACCTTTAAGATATTGCAGGTGAGTGAAAAAAGAATAGAACAGGTGGAATTAAAAACAAATGCTGGCAAGAGAACTTAAAAAGATATTTATTGTTTCCTCCTAAATTCAAAATATGTTTCTCTTTATAAGGGGAAAAAGAATAATAATGACAAGACCCCAAAATTATTTTCTCTGATAAAAGGAGGGTTCTAAAAATTGTTATACATTTGCAATTCAATTTAAAAGAAGTTATATAGATTTTAAGTATAAGTAATAAATTATGGCTGTAATAGGAAAAATAAGAAGTTATTCAGGATTGCTCATAGCAGTTATTGGTATAGCTTTGGTTGCTTTTGTGCTGGGTGATTTTATGGGATATGGCCCTGCCGGGACAAGAGAAACAGAGGTTGCCAGTGTCGGAAATACGAAAATTATGTATCAGGAGTTCGAAAACCGTGTAGCGCAACAAACCGAACAATGGAAACAACAAACCGGTAACCAATCTTTGAGCTCTGCAGAAGCCTTTCAGGTAAGGCAGCAGGTTTACAATCAAATGATCAGAGAAATAGTAATGAACAGAGAGTTTGAAGAAATAGGTATCAGCGTTTCCGGCGACGAACTTACCGATCTGATTATAGGCAACGACCCTCATCCTTCCATCATACAAAGTTTTACAAATCCACAGGATGGATCCTTTGATCCTCAGACTGTTGTCGAGTTTATCCAAAATATGGATATGATGGAACCTCAGATGCAAAATCAGTGGATTCAACTGGAAGATTACATAAGGCAGCAAACAAAAGAATCCAAGTTTCATAACCTGATCAGTAAAGGTTTTTATGCACCTGATACCCTTGCTTATCTCGATCATAAATATAAAAACACTGCCGCCAGTGTAAATCTTTTTGTAAAAAGATATAATTCCATTGCCGATAGTTTGGTTAACGTCACCGACAGAGACCTACGCAATGTTTACGATGAACATAAGTATCAGTTTGAAAATGAAGAAGAAACAAGAGATCTTGAATATGTTGTTTTTCCTGTCTTCCCCTCGGAAGAGGATCGTCAGATAATCAGGCAGGAGGTTGAATCCCTGAAACAGGAAATGCTGGAAGTTGATGATAAGATCGCCTTCATCAATGCCAATTCAGATCAAAGATTTGATCCAACGTTTTTTAGTCAGGATGAATTATCGCCCGAAATAGACAGCATCATGTTCAACTCAGAACCAGGAGAGATTTACGGACCTTATGAAGAAGACGATGCTTTTGTGGTGGCTTTACTCAATGAAGTACAATTCCGCCCCGATTCCATGCAAGCTTCTCATATCCTGATCGCTTATGTTGGTTCGCAAAGTGCCGGAGAGGAGACCATTCTTACACGCGAGCAGGCAGAAGAAACAGCAGACAGTTTGTTAACGGTTGTAAGACAAAATCCTGCGCGTTTTGCACAGATTGCTTCTGAAATGTCAGATGACCCTTCGGCAGCTATGAACCAGGGCGACCTCGGTTGGTTCCAGGATGGAGACATGGTGCCTCCTTTCAATGAGGCGGTTATCAATACACCCGTTAATCAGTTCACCATTGCCGAATCTGATTTTGGATTCCATGTGATAAGGGTTACAGGCAAAGCCACACCTACCAAAAAGGTGCAAGTGGCAAAACTTACCCGTAATATTGAATATAGCAATCAAACCTACCAGCGCGTTTATGCACAGGCCAGTACTTTTGCCGCATCGCTGCGCGAAGGAAAAGATTTTGATACCGCTGCCGATGAAGGTGAAGTAAGTAAAAGGATTGCCGATGATCTCAAACCAATGGACAATAGCATACCCGGACTACAGGAACCTCGTAATATTATTCAATGGGCTTTTTCAGAAGACACCGATGAGGGAGATTTCTCCCAGATATTTGACTTGAATGGTCGCTTCGTAGTAGCAAAGGTTGTCAATATTTCACCCGAAGGGATTCCTCCCCTGGATAATATTGAAGAGGATATCAGAGAAATAGCGGTGAGAAAAGCCAAAGCAGAAATGATCAAACAACAAATCGCTCAATCGGGGGCAACATCCGTAGAAGAAATTGCCGCTGAATTGGAACTGGAAACAAGAAATGTTGAAAACATACAGTTTACCATGAATAATCTGCAGGGGTTCGGTGCCGAACCAGAAGTTATCGGCGCCATTTTTGCCCTGGAGGAAAACACAACCTCTGAACCGGTAGAAGGAAACGCAGGTGTTTTTGTTTTCGAAGTATTATCCAAAGACTATACTCCCCCTGCACAAATTGCTGCTCAAAAAACACAATTTCAGAGTGCTTTCAGAAATCGTGTGCCCAATGAATCGTTCAGGGCGCTTGAGGAAAATGCTGATATAGATGATAACCGGCACAGGTTTTATTAGATCCGGTTAGAGAGATTCGTATTTTTTGACAATTTGATTTGTCACCTTATTTAAGGTACGGTAATATAAAAACCGCTTTGATCTTATTTTCAAAGCGGTTTTTTTGTAGGGTTTTTTCGTTTGCTTCGTCGGAAAAAATGTTTTGCCAGCATTTTTGATGCATGCCTGTAAGCAAATTCATGATTTTTTAAACATTGGAATACATTTTTTGGTTTAAGTGAAGTTCTTAGGTGGAGGTTTATTAATGGTTTAAGGATAATAAGTTTTTCCATCAGCAAGATAGTTCACCCATTGAACATACAGTGTTGAAACAGTTTCCTGATGTTGCGTTTGTTACTTATCGGAACAATATAGGTTATTAGTTTTAGATTCCTCCCTTTATAATGGATCAGACAAGAAATAACAAATAATTAAAACCATCGACAAACTTTTGATCTATTGCTTTCAATGAAATAAATTACAAAAGTAAGATTTTTCATTTCCATTTTTCTGTGAACCTTTACCGCAGGAATTTTTATAAAATAAATTGCATATCAACCAATTAAAATTTCATTTACTGTAAAGGATTGTCTGTTTATGATGGAAAAGAAGAATTTCATCTCACCTTTAAGTATAAAAAAAAATAAATTCTTGTTTTTATTGTGTGTAATACGTAATTTCATCTTTTAAATTTTTTATTGATATGAAAATTACATTAAATTTTGTCCATCTGAGAAAAGAGGCACAAAATTTTTAAAAAATTTCATATATTCGCAATGCAACAATTACGAGTATAATTGAATCACCTAATTGAATTGTAACCCTATTTTCATGAACTATAAATGGCAGCGTTATCATGCTGTCTAAACAGAAGAACCATAAACCAAAAAATGTATAACCTAAAAGAAGGAGGACACATGAGGATAGTTTTTCACCCCCCCTAATGATCATTTATCAAAACACCTTTCCAATTCAATTTTGAAGAGAATTACATTTACAAACTAAAATTTATTTATTTATGAAAAAAACAATACCTTGGGCCATGACATGGTTTATGGCCTTCGTGCTGTTATTCAGCTTTAACTCAAGGGCTCAATTGTTTGAAACCGATTTTGGTGTTTCTGCAAACTGGGATCCTGATAACAGCCAAACGACATATGAAACACGTTCTTATAGTGAGGATGGTTGGACTTTTACAGGAGAGTCAACAATTAGAGACAATTCTGATACTTATAATGGATCTGCTCACACATTCCGTAACAGGGGGCTTTTTACTGTAACCAATACAGATGCCGTTACAGGAATGGCAGGGTTCACTATTTACATCAGAGACTGGTCAGTTACTGCAGACCGTGTTGTACAAATAAGTACAAACGGAGGAACGGATTTCACTACTGTGGAAACCATCAACTCCGCGTGGTTTGCAAACCAGGATGATTATTTTGCACTTACTCACAATTTGGAATCTCCAACTGATTTGGCAGCCAATGACTTAGTAATTGAAATTTCTGGTGGTAATAATAACTCCACAAGAATGAGAATAGGTGGTTTTGTCGCTTTAGAAGAAGTTGCAGCACCAGATCCTTACACAGAACTATTTTCAGCACTGCCTGATTATTTTGGAACAGATACCGAACGTGGTTTTGCTGCCTATGAAGATAACCTTTACGTTGTATCAAGAAGCGATGGATTAAACGTAGAAATACACGACCGATTAACAGGCGATATAACCGGAACATTGAATACTTCAACTGGTATTGCCGGTGGAGACTTTCCTGCAAATGATATTGAGGTTACCGAAGACGGTGTGATCCTTCTTGGAAACCTGGCTATGGATGATCCCTCTGTTTTCAAACTATATATTCTGGATGAAACCGATGATCCGGTTGAGTTTGTTAACTATCCACTTTCAGAATTAGGAGACGATCCCAGGTTGGGAGATAAATTTACCGTAGTTGGTAGTATTGTGGATGGATCCGCCGTAATTTATGCTGCTGATGGAACAGCTCCACGCATGGTGAAATGGTCGATGGTAGAAGATGGTGTTGGTGGTTATGAGTTTGGAGCTGCACAGGTGATCGATATTGCTGCCCCCGAAGGACATGGTGCAACTCCTGTTGTTGCTGCGTTACCTGATGGTAGTTTTTATTATACTGCCAGTGGAAGACCTGTTTCAAAGCACAATGCCGATGGGTCATTGATCGGAACAATCAGTGATGGTATTGTTGCAGGCAGCGCTACTGCAATGAAGTATCTCGGAACTGAAGGGGATGACGAATTATTGGCCATTTATCAGTTTGGAGATGAAAATCTGCGTGTTGCCAGAGTTGTTGGTGGTGATCCAACAAATGTAACCATCGATTTTACTACTCCCTCACTTGGTTCCGAAGATAATATTAATGGTGCCGGTGATATTGCTTTTGTTGCTAATCCTGCAAAATCATCGGGAGATGTTGATCTCTATGTGATGGGTACTAATAATGGTGTGGGTGGTTATTCTACCAGCGGATACGATATCACATTCCCCGTTTACGAATTCATTCCCGAGCCCGTTTTCGCCCGCGCACAAATTATCCACAACTCAGCTGATGCAGCTGCCGCAAGTGTGGATGTTTTTGTAAATGGTGAATTGTTTTACGGTGACCTTGATTATAAAGCAGCAACTCCTTTCGTGGATGTTCCTGCCGGAGTGGATCTTACCATTGATATAGCACCTGCTGGTGCCGGTATCGGTGCATCTGTTTTCAATCTTACACCTGTTCAGTTTATAGAAGACGAAACATATGTAATTGTTGCCAGTGGTATTGTTAGTGATGCAGGTTATGACCCGCTTACAGATTTCTCACTGGAACTTTTTGCAGGTGCCCGTGAATCAGCAGATGTTGCAGAAGATGTTGATCTGCTTGTATATCATGGTGTTACTGATGCACCTGGCGTTAATATTGATGCACGCTATGTTGGCAACCTGGTCGAAAATGCTGAATATACTGATTTTGCCGGTTACCTGAGCGTTGATCCTGCTTATTACACACTTGATGTTGCAGCAAACGCTGCCCCTGACGCTGTTCTGGCATCTTTTGGAGCCGACCTCAGAGCACTCGAAGGTGGCGCTGCCACTGTATTGGCTACCGGATTTCTTGATCCGTCAGTAAACAGTGATGGAGAAGGTTTTGGTCTGATAGCAGTACTTGCTGATGGTACCGTTCTCGAACTACCTGCAGCGGTAGATTACGAATACGAACTCTCCGGTTTGGTTGAAGTTCCTTCTAATCTCAGTGAAGGTACAGGAGATGGTGTGCTTACACTTGCCGGATCGGTTGCACAACTGTCAGGTGCATTCTCCGGATTGGGAAGTGCATATACCATGTCACACATTCATATTGCTGCAAATGGTGGCAATGGTGATGTAGCGCATGCTCTTACTGCCACTTTGGATGTGGATGAATTAGGAGGTTCTTACGATCCTTTTGAAAACACCTTTGATTTCTCAACTGATAATGTAAATCAGCTTACCGACGGTGAACTCTATGTGAATATTCACAGTACAGACTTCCCTGCCGGTGAAATAAGAGGTCAAATCCTTATGTCTCCCAACACAGCGCCTACCGCTTCAGCAATCACTGCTCCCGCAGAAGCTGCTGAGCTGACCATCGAAGGCGATCCTGCTACTCCTTTTGTACCCACATGGGATGCTGCCACCGACGATGATGGCGATTTGGTAACTTATATCTGGCAATTGGCTGCCGATGACGCATTTTCAACAATTTTGGTCAATGCCAATACCGGCACAGATACTGAATTTGCCACTGATTTTGAAACCGTTGATGCAATCCTTGATGATGCAGGTATTGAAGTAGGCGAAAGCATTACTGTTTACCACAGGGCAATTTCTACTGATGGTAGCGCTGTTACTGAGGGTGCAGGTGCTTCTGTTGAGCTTACAAGAGGTGAACTTTCCGTATTTGCTATCACTGAGTTCCCCTGGATGGAAGGATTTGAAGTTGCATTTCCTCCTGAGGGATGGATGAATACCGGTTGGGAACTTAGTTCATTCGGCAATCCAAATACAGGTACTGAGTTTGCATACTCCAACCTTACGGGATCTGAATTGGTTACCCCTGCTATCGAAATCCCTTCTGATGGTGAGGAGTATGAATTTTCTTTCTGGTACAGAGTTGAATCTTCAAATTTCCCACAAGATATGGACGTGTTCCTGAGTACGGATGGAGAAACTTTTGATGTACCTGTTTTCGAAGCGGTCCAAATTGACAACGCTACTTATGAGCAAATTCGTTTCAGTCTTTCAGACTACTCCGGACAAACCGTTTGGGTTAAGTTTATTGGTCAGAGTGGTTCAGGTGGATTTTCTTATGGCGTATTGGTAGATGATGTAATGGTAGATATTGCACCCGATGCTTTTGCAGTAACATTCACTGTAGAGGACGAGGGTGGAGTTGCCGTAACGGATGCTACAATTACCCTGGATGGTGAAACCAACCCCGCCGGCGATTATGTATTTAATGATATTATTGCTGGAACCTATTCTTATCAGGTTGAAGCAGATGGTTTTGACCCTGTTATGGGTGAAGTAACTGTTGTGGATGCACCAGTTATGGAAAATGTATCTCTTGTTACCAGTATTGCCGATCTTGCAGCCATGCCAGAAGCATTGGACGTTGGCTTTGCTGTTGCAAATACAAGTTCAATCAGCAAAAGCGTGATGATTACAAATGAAGGTTTTGCTGATGCTGTGATCGAAGATGGTGACATTGTACTGGGTGGTACAGATGCCGGTTTGTTTGCTATGGAACTTGCAGACCCCGATCTTACTTACCCCATTACACTGGGTAATGAAGAAAGTTTTGAAATTGTTGTAACATTTACTCCCGATGCAGCAGCAGAAGCAAGCGCAGAAATCACTGTTGCCTACAACAGCGAAGACGGATCTGATCTGGTAGTTGCACTTACTGGTACAGGATACGATCCTTACACCAGTTTCTTCGAAAACTTTGATATGGCAGAAGGCAGTGAAATACCTAGTCCTTTTTCCGCACTCTTGGTAAAAGATCCTGCAAATACAACAGCTTTTGTTGATTTAAGAACCATTGGTAACCCTTATTCTGCCCCCAATCATGTGAGATTAGCCAATGGTAACAGCCTTGATACTGATGCTGTTCTGGTTTCTCCAATGGTTACCAACATAGAAAACTCCTGGCTGCGTTTCTTCGCACGTATGGGATTATCCACTCAAACAGACGATATTGAGGTAGGTTATATTACCGATCCTATGGATGTATCTACTTTTGTTGTTGTAGAAACCCTGACCATTGAGGGTACCTATGCTCAGTATGCGGTTGATTTCAGCTCTTATACTGATCTTACTTTCCCCACCAATACTTATCTGGCAATACGCAACGCTGCCGGAAGTACTTCCAGAATCAATTACATTGACGATGTTTCGTACGAAGCAACTCCAGTGGATCCGGTATTTGATACCAATATTGCAGAAATTGATTTTGGAGATCAAACCTTCATCAATGAGTCCTCTACCAGAGATATCATCATTGGAAACTCTGGTATGGGAACCATAACAATCAATGAAACCGATATTTCTTTATCGGGAGATGATGCTGCCTCATTTGAATTGGTGATGCCTGATGATATGACCTGGCCTCTTGAACTGGGTTCTTTAGAAAGTTATACTTTAACTGTTGAGTTTAATCCTACCGAAGGAAGAGCGTATACTGCAAGCCTTGATATTGAGGATAATATCGGTGCAAAAGAATTGAACAGTATTCCAATTGTTGCTACTGGTTATGATCCAACCATTACACCCGCTTTCGTATTTGATTTCTCAGACGAAGATTTCCCACCTATGGACTGGAGAATTTTTGAAGGTGAATTAGTTGCCGAATCAGTACTTGAAGATGGTGCAACCTTTTGGAATCATAATGCTTTTGCAAATGTTGGCGATGAGGACAACTCAGCTAATTACAATATCTACAGTGACCGCACTAACTGGCTGGTTACACCCCCTATTGATTTAGGAGATGGAACTACTGATTACATGCTTACATTTGATGTGGCACTCACAACATGGAACAGTACTGATGCCAGTGAATTTGCTGAAGGTCAGTCTTTCTCTGTTGTTGTTTCAACAGATGGCGGACTTACCTGGTCTGATGCAAATGTGCTGAATACCTGGGGAGCAGGTGAAACTTTCTCCAATACAGGTGAAACCATTAATTTAGACCTGAGTGAATATTCAGGTAGAGTTGCCATTGGCTTCTACGCCGAATCAAACGGTTCCGGAGATATTGACCTGTTTGTGGACAATGTTGGTGTTGATGAAGCAGTTTACTATACTGTTACATTCAACGTTGCTGATACCGATGAAGCACCAATTACAGATGCAAATGTAATGCTGGGCAATCAAATGCTGGACGCTGCTCCTTATGAATTTACAGTTGTTCCTGGTACCTATAACTATGAAGTAAGTTCTCCTGCATACATTTCTGAAATGGGATCTGTAAGCGTATCTGATATGAACGTTGTTCTTGATGTTACATTGCAGGATGCCTTTGTGGTTGACTTTAGCGTAACCGATGGCACCGATCCGATTGCTGATGCAGAAATCACAATTTATGACAGCGATGAAATGGTGGTTGATATGCTGATGACCGATGATTTGGGTGCAGCATCAACCATGCTACCTCCTGGTGATTTCACCTATGATGTAACTGCATTTATGTTCCTGCCTGTTGAAGATGCTGTATTAACTGTTGTTGATCAGGACATTGCAGAGGATGTTGTACTTTCTATGCCTGCTCCGGAAGTTTTACCATTCACAGAAAACTTCGATGCAGAAATGCTTCCTGATAACTGGTTCATAATTAATGGCGAAGCAAACGAAGCAGATGATACATGGCAGTTTATCGCAGATGATGCAGGTAATACACTTGATGGAACTCCATTTGCATTTATCGACAGTGATGCAGCAGGTAGTAGTACTCATGTAACTGCAGCTTTGATGACTCCTGCTATTGATGCTTCTGATCTTACCGGTGCATTATTCCTTTCATTTGATCATTATTACAGACAAATTGGATCACAAACCGGAGCTGTGGATGTATGGGATGGTTCTGAATGGATTAACATTGTTACCTATGATGCCACCCAGGGAAGTTTTGATGAACCCGCATCAGAAATGTTTGATATTACAGCGTATGCAAATTCCGAACTAAGAGTACGTTTCGATTTTGATGATGCTGATGGTTGGAACTGGTACTGGGCACTTGACAACGTAGCACTTGAAGACCTGACATTGTATACCTTAACCCTCGAAGCCAACCCTGCTGACTGGGGTACTGTTACCGGTGCTGGCGAATATGTTGAAGGTGCTCAGATTGATGTTTCTGCCGAAGCAAATGCTGGTTTTGAATTCGTAAACTGGACAAATGCAGATGGTGATACCATATCAGATGTTACCGATAATATCATTACCATGCCTGCCAGTGATCTTA
>CAZPVB010000054.1:0-20967 GCA_964589855.1 uncultured Bacteroidales bacterium | reverse complement strand
TAAATGCGAAGGTATTACAAAAAAAATAAAGATGCAAATTTTCAAAGTTAAACCTGCTTAAGTTTTTTTAATTCCTAAACCTGCAGTGATTCTGTCGAGAATAATTGCTAAGATTACGACTACAAGACCTGCTTCGAAACCTTGCCCGACCTGGAGTCTTTGAATACCCCGCAGTACATTTTCTCCCAAACCACCGGCACCGATCATGGCAGCAATAACCACCATTGACAATCCGAGCATGATAGACTGGTTAAGTCCTGCCAGGATTGTAGGCCGTGCCACGGGGATCTGCACTTTGATCAGTTTCTCCATTGCTGATGCTCCGAAGGCATCAGATGCTTCTATGAGTTCTTTGGGAACCTGGCGGATACCCAGGTTGGTCAGTCGGATCAAAGGGGGTAGGGCAAATACAAATGTTGCTACAACACCAGGTACCAAACCCAAACCAAAGAACATAACAGCAGGTATTAAATACACAAATGCCGGCATAGTTTGCATAAAGTCCAGTATAGGACGTATAACCGAATCAAAACGGTCGCTTCTGGCCGACCATATACCAATGGGTAAACCCACCAGTACTACCAAAAATTCAGCGGTTAAGACCAGGGCAAGCGTTTCTACGAATGCCTCCCACATTCCAATATTTTCTGTGATGAATAAGCCTATGAATGGTATAAGACTGTTTTTCCAGCCTGCCATGTACCAGGTAAGACCTGAAATCATAAAAATAAGGATGACCGGATGGATAAACAAGATGCCATCCTTGAGGTTGTCAACCAGGAAATATACAAATGCACTGAAACCTTCAAAAACAATACCCAACTTATCTTCGAGGTATTCTACCGCCTGGGTTACTACTTCATCAATGGGTAACTTATATGGAAACATATTTTTTTAATTTGAAATGAATATTTTGGTAAAATAAGAAACAGAAAAGATGTTTGCTCATCAGGATTAATCTCCATTACTGGGTTGGTATGATTCTGACAACGCGGCAATAAGCGCACCTTTTACAATAACCCCTTTTAATCGTTTTGAGTCATCTATTACGGCAAAGGGACCAAACTCATGATCGGTGTAAAGATTGATTACCTCGTTGAGTGGCAGATCTTCATTTACTGTTGCCGCTTTGTGCAATAATTTGTCGTCAAAGGGAATGGTTTCTTTTTCTTTGTTTTCAGCGATATACTCTGCCAGTTCTCTTGCCCTGATATATCCTTTTACATGCCGACTGGTATCAGCCATGAGGATTCCCGTTAGACCCTTCTTCCTTATTTTTCGCAGAATGGTTCGTGGCCCGTCTGAAGGAAAGGCTGTGTCTTCAACGGGTTGCATGATCGTTCCGGCTGTGAGAATAGCGCTACGGTTCATGTCTTCAACAAAAGCTTTGACGTAATCATTGGCTGGTTTAGAAATGATCTCTTCTGCTGTTCCTGTCTGAACTATTTTTCCATCTTTCATGATGGCAATTTTATTTCCTAGTCTAAAAGCTTCATCAAGATCGTGTGTAACAAAAACAATGGTTTTTTGCATCCTTTCCTGAAGTTCTAATAGTTCGTCCTGCATCTGTCTTCTTATGAGAGGGTCAAGAGCACTGAAAGCTTCATCCATAAGCAAAATGTCTGCATCAACCGCAAGGCCACGTGCCAATCCAACCCTTTGCTGCATACCCCCCGATAATTCGGCAGGATAGCTGTTTTCGTTTCCTTTCAATCCTACTACCTTAATCACTTCTCTGGCTTTGTCTCTACGCTTGGTTTTTTCTATTCCCTGAAGTTCGAGGCCAAATTCAACATTTTCCAATACTGTTCGATGAGGCAAAATGGCAAAGTTTTGAAAAACCATACCACAAAAATGTTTTTTTCTGAATTCTCTCAACTCTTTTTTGCTAAGTTTTGTGATATCGGTACCATCAATGATAATCTGTCCTTCGGTAGGTTCATGCAAACGATTCAATAAGCGGAGCAATGTCGATTTTCCACTTCCGGATAGTCCCATTAGCACGAAAATCTCGCTGCTGTTTACCTCCATTGAAACATCATCTACCCCCACCATTTGGTTCATTTCTTTCAGGATATGCTCTTTGCTTTCCCCACTTTTTAATGCTTCAAGTGCTTTATGGGTTGATTTTCCGAAAATCTTGGTAAGGTTTCTAACCTTTATTTTTTCTTTCATTAGTTCTCAGATGAATTGTGGATTTGATGTTATTATTATAATCCTATTAATTATTTTAAAGAAAACCGGATAGTATAACACATGTTTGTTCTACTATCCGGTTTTGCTTCGTTTATTTTAAGGTATCCATTGGGTTACTTTATCCGGATTTTCTGCTATCCAGTTTCTGGCTGCATCGTATGGTTCCATGCCGCTTTGAATCATCATCATTACCTCTGCCATATCGTCCGGGGTCCAGAAAAAATTATCAAAAAGCTTGTACACATCGGGTGCTTTTTCTTCCAATTCCGGGGTTACAACGGTGGCGATGTGTTCTACGTCGCCTAATATTCCCTTGGGATCGTCAAGATATTTCAGATCATGGGCTGCAAACATCCAGTGTGGTGTCCATCCGGTAACTACGATCCACTCTTCACGCTCAATGGCTCTTTTCAGAGCGGCAGTCATGGCAGCATCTGATCCTGAAACCAACGTGTAGTTGTCAAGTCCATATTCTTCCAATACATTTTCACTGGCGGCCATCAAACCGGCTCCAGGATCTATACCGATAACCTGACCGTCGAATTCGTCAACATAATCGGGTAGTTCCTCTATGCTGTTAATGGTAACGTACTCGGGTACGACCCAACCCAGTTTTGCGCCTTCCAGATTAGGGCCAAGGTTGACTACATCGTCTTTGGTTTCTGCCAGGTATGCTTCGTGTGTTACGGGAAGCCAGGCTGCAACAATGGCATCAAAGTCGCCACGTCCGATACCCATCCACATAGGACCGGCATCAACAGAGGTAAGATTTACATCATGCCCGAGGCTGTCTTCAATGAGCGCTGCAACAACATGTGTTGAAGCAATTTCAGAATCCCATAGCACATAACCAATTTCAATTTCTGTGGCTTGTTGTGAATCTGTTGTTTGGTTACATGCATTGAATATGATGGATATAAAAGGTACCATCATAATGAATGCAAGCATTTTTAAAGTTTTTGTTCGTTTCATAATGTTTGTTTTTAGTTAAATAAATAATGAATTGATTTCCCATTATGGGTATTAAAGGATTAAAAATAATAACCAATATTGATATTGAAACGGAGGTTCCAGTCCATTTCATCAATAGGCACTGGTTGTCCTACTTTAGTATCGTCAATAAAAAATCCGTCATCTTCAGAATTGGTATAAAGATGCCCTGTGCCCATACCTGTGCCGAACGTATCGGTTAGCCAGGGATGGTTTTTTCCCATCGCAAAATCAACATATGTATAAATAGCGCCTGCCGAGATCAGAAACCCGGGTACCAGCATGTGCGTAGGTTGGAAATCATACATGTTACCATCTGCTGCCTCAATTTGACCATCTTTGGTCATCAGGGAATAATCAACATAAGGTTGAACACTGCTGATGGGTCCAAAATCAACCGGAATGCTATAGGCTAATCCGGCTGTGAGAATATTTCCTCTTGCTGCAACACCATCTCCATAATAAGGATCCCCGTATGCACCTACCTGAACTCTGTCCATGATATCACCATCATCATCGCGTGCTTTGAAGTCATAATTGGTGAACTGAAGGATGAGATTAAAATTGGAAAAGTTGGAGTTGATATGACCGGCAACAGCATGTCCATAATCGATATCATCAAGTACACTGTTGTAAAGTCCCTGCAACTGTCCGGAGAAACCTAGCTCTGTGCCTTCCAGTATCTCGTAGGAAGCTCTGAGGTTGAACTGGTTCATCTCTCTGATAGATCCACCTAAACCGGGAATAACGTTGTATGAATACGTTCCTGCGCCAGGACCGCCGAAAGATGCGCTTCCATAAGCAGGACCCGCTGGTTCTTGCTGGCGGAAATAAGCAAGCATAAGATTTAACTTTTCTGATGGATTGATGGTGAATTTCACACCCATATCATAATCATCTTCCAGACCCAGATAGTAGGGCGTTAAAAACCACCAACTATGCGAATTGTATGTAAGATTACCAAAGGGAACCTGTGTTACACCCAATTGCATATTGAGTTGATCGCTAAAATCATAACCCAAAAATCCGTGATGGATAAAGTGAGTATTGAAGGTAGGATAAAATCTGTACTCAAAATCAATAACCACATCACTGTAACTACCTTTGAAATTAACACGCCATGTATCCATTGTTGCGTAATTGTCGGTAGGGTTGTTATCACTCTCAAAGTGATGACTGGCAACGTTGAACCTTAATGCACCACCAACATTCAGATAGTCTTCATTTTCTTCTTCCTGGGCTGATGCAGGTAAATAGGTTAACAAATAAAAACACAAACTAATTAATAATTTACTTTTAATAGTAAAATAATTCATAATGATTTTTTTGGTGAATAAATAGAATAAATTGAAATATGTATAAATACATAAAAAGAGTTACGGAAATTAAAATAACCCTTTATCCTGTGAAGGAAACGTTCTCAGATATAAAAACTTAAGGTGATAAGAAAAGATTGGTATTATGGAAAGAAAAAAAAGTTAGAGATATTACTCAATAAAAACTTTTTATTGCAGGGGATTTGAAATGTAAACAAGTAAAATTCTGATAATAAGCAATTAAGCATAATTTTGTTTGTTTATTCGAGTGCAAAGGTATAAAAATGTTTTTATAAGCAATTGTTTAACCCATTTTTTTAAAGTGAAGTTTTTTTATACATTTGTGCTCATACAAGAACAGATAAATAGGATAGGCATTTAAAAAATTGCTATTTGAATTGTTATGATTTTTAAAAGAATGACAGTTTCATTGTTTATTGGTGAAATTATAAAAGCATATTCATTTGTTTGGTATCTGATTTAATTTTCTTCTCTGTTCTCTTGCTAAGCAAGTGTTTTATATTGTCTTTTGCTTTGTATTAAAAACTTGCAAGAAAAATATTAATACAAAATCAACCCACCTCCCCCAAAATGGTTTGATTATTTTTTTTATTTCAAAAAAAGCAATTTGCTGATAATTTTGAAGACTTTATAAGACTTTAAAAGTGTTTTTGCAAAAGGTGTTTTTGCAAATCCATCTAAAGTAATAAGGTAAATTCACTTTATAGAGTAACATTTTTGTTTATTAAGAATCTTGTTCATTTTAATTATGTAATTATAAAACATTGATCTGTAATTTATTCACTTAAATAAACTATAAGACACATGCAACAAAAACAGGATCAGGATTTTTTAGTTTCGAAGAACAGGTTTTTTGATGTTGATCACTGGGTTTTTTGGCCTTCAGCTATATTGATTGTATTTTTTATTTCGGTAACACTTATAGTTGGTGAACCCATGGAAAAGGTATTTGCCTCGGTTCAGGATAGTATCTCTGAATACGGGGGATGGTTTTTTATTTTGTCTGTCAATTTTTTTCTGATTTTTTCATTGTCAATTGCTTTTGGTAAATATGGAAACATCAGGTTGGGGGGGTATAATTCCAAACCTGAATTTAGAAAAGGGGCATGGTTTTCCATGCTGTTTAGTGCCGGAATGGGAATCGGGATTTTATTCTGGAGTGTAGGAGAGCCGGTTCTTCATTATGTAAATCCTCCGGAGGGTGAAGGACAGTCAATAGCCTCTGCCACAAACTCCATGCAGCTAACCTTTTTACACTGGGGACTTCACGCCTGGGGCATATATGCATTGGTAGGCTTATCATTGGCTTTTTTCACGTTCAACAAAAAACTACCCCTCACCATCAGTTCAGTTTTTTATCCTCTTATGGGTGAAAAAGTGCACGGAAAGTTTGGTAAAATCATCAATGTATTGGCTGTAGTTGCTACCTTGTTTGGACTTGCTACATCGCTTGGATTGGGGGTAAAACAGGTGAGTGCCGGATTGAATCATTTGTTTGGGTTTACCGATTCTGTAAACCTGCAGGTTTTGCTCATTGTACTTATAACTTTGGCTGCTACCGGTTCAGTTGTGGCAGGGTTGAGCGCAGGGGTAAAGCGGCTAAGTCAAATAAATATTATCATCGCTGCATTTTTTCTGTTGTTTATGATCATTGCAGGACCTACGCTCTTTATATTTAGTTCTTATGTGCAAAATATTGGCGGTTATCTTCAAAACTTTTTTCAACTGAGTTTTTGGACAGAAACTTATATTCAGTCTGACTGGCAAAAAAGCTGGACTGTATTTTACTGGGCATGGTGGATCAGCTGGTCTCCTTTTGTGGGTATGTTTATTGCCCGCATATCGAGAGGGAGAACGATCCGGGAATTTATACTCGGAGTTCTGATTGTCCCAACGATCATTACTTTTTTATGGTTGTCGGCATTTGGTGGTTCTGCATTGTTTCTCGAACTCAATGGATTGGCAGACATTGCCTCTGCGGTGCAGTCAAACGTTGCCACTTCATTATATAAATTGTTGTCGCAATTTCCATTAGGTGCTTTAACTTCTGTTATTGCTATTGTGTTGGTGACCAGTTTCTTCGTTACATCCTCCGACTCCGGATCACTGGTGGTAGACAGCCTTACTGCAGGAGGAAAACTTGATGCCCCTGTTGCTCAGCGGATTTTCTGGGCACTTACTGAAGGAGGCATTGCAGCAGTATTGCTGATTGGAGGAGGACTGGGTGCATTACAAACAGCGGCTATCACTACCGGACTGCCCTTTGCGGTAATTCTAATGGTTATGGCATACAGTCTTACCAAAGGTTTGGGTCAGGAATATTATAAAGATCTGAAACGCGAAAAAGAGAAAGAAAAAAAATCCTATCAGGATATCGTTAAAGAAGTCATTACCAAACGTGATAAAAACAAATAAAATTATCGATTATGAAATTTAAATTCGAAAATATATTGATTTGCCTGGACCTGACAGAAATGGATGATTCTCTAATCAGGTATGCAAATTATATTGTAAAGCAATTTGATCCCAAAGTGATTACCTTTATTCATATAATGGATGCCTACGAAATTCCGGAAGAGTTGGCTGATTCTTTTGATGGCAATCACAGACCCCTTGATGAAATGATCAGAGAGGAGATTGAAGACAGAATAAAAGCAAATTATGAGAAAAATCAAAATCCTGATCCTCAAATTGTTCTTGAAAGTGGGCTTACCACCGAAAAAATTGTTGGTTTTGCCAGAAATAATGCAGTGGATCTCACCATTATGGGTAAAAAGATCGGATTTGAAGGTAAGGGAGGCGTGACAAAAAATATTATTGGTTTAATTCCCTCTTCTGTATTGCTGATCAGTGAAACCACTCAACATAAGTTTGAAAAGATTCTGATCCGTACCAATTTTGCAAAACCTTCTGTTGTGGCTTACAACATGGCCCGTGAACTTTCAGCAGTTACCGGGGCAAAACTGGAATTTCATAATGTTTATAAATTGCCGTTTCATTATTTCCCCGAACAAACTCCGCAAGCAATACTTAAATTAAGGAAGCAATTGCAACCCTTTATGAAAAAAGAGTTTACCAGGTTTTTAAAAAAGTACAAACTTCCAGATGATATACCTTTTAGTTATTCTGTAGATATTAAGGGAAATGAAGCACAATCGTTGTATAATTACGCTATTCGCAATTCAATTGATCTGGTAGTTACCGGAACCAGACTCAAATCGGAACTGGCAAATGTAATAATGGACAGCACATCAGAAAAACTTGCCAGTGTTGAAAAAAATATACCCGTAATGGTTGTTAAAGATATCAGCCATTCCATAGGTTTCTTAAAAGCATTATTTGAATAAAAAATATTTGATATGAAGAAAATGAAATTTTATTTACCTATTCTTGCCTGGTTTTTCTTTTCTTGTTCAGGAATGACAACTCAGGATAACGAAAGCGATGAATCCCTTGAAATACTGATGCTTTACACCGATTGGTCAGAAAGCATTGCCATGACACATCTGGCAGAATTTCTCCTTGAACGTGATCTTGATTTTGAAGTAACGCTTAAACTCACCGATGTAGAAACCATTTTTAACGACATTGCCGCGGGTGATGCTGATGTTTTTGTTGATGTGTGGTTGCCCTCTACCCACAGAAGCTATTTTGAAAAACATAAAGCATCTATAACTGATTTAGGATATAACTATCTGGATGCCCGCACAGGGTTGGTTGTTCCTGAATACATGGATATTGAGAGTATTGATGAACTGAAAGATCGCTACACGGATCCCATTATAGGTATTGACACTACTGCCGGTATTATGCGAAATGCCCGGAAAGTGATCAATCAATACGATCTGGATAATACGCTTACTGCTTCTTCAGACCTTGAAATGTCAACCAAACTCGAAAATGCAGTAAAGAGACGTGAAGATATTGTGATTACCGGATGGGAACCTCACTGGATTTTTCACCGGTATGATCTTAAATACCTCCAGGATCCCAAAAATATTTTCAACAAAAGTGAACGCATACATACCATTGCCAGAAAAGGATTTGATGAAGATCATCCGGATGCAACGGAGTTTTTTGAAAGAATGGTACTTACCGAAAAACAGATCAATTCTTTGTTGTTTCAAATGAGACTTCAACCTGATCCAATCGTGGGGGTAAAAAACTGGGTAAATGAAAATGAGATCGTGGTTAACAAATGGACAAGAGGATTAGGCCCCGAAAGAGAAAAGGTAATGTGAGCTGACCCGATGCGATCATGATGAATCCCGTTTAGAAGCGTTACAATTAAATCCTTAAAGGCGGTGAGTGTTGTGTCTAATTGCTGGTAATCAGGATTTTATTGTTCATGGTTCTGCGTTTGAGGTGGTTTTTCTGAGGATAGAGAATTTGTTTTAAAAATTCTTTTAATCTTCTTGTTTGTAAAGGTTAAAAGTTCTATCTTTGCACTCCTGAAAAAAACCATTAAAATATTATACTAAAATGGCAAAGAAAAGCAAAGAAGCAAGAGTGCAGGTAATTTTGGAATGTACCGAACATAAGGCAACTGCAATGCCCGGAACTTCCAGATATATCACCACAAAAAATAAAAAAAATACCCCCGATAGGCTTGAGTTGAAAAAATACAACCCTATTTTAAGAAAAATGACTGTTCACAGAGAAATTAAATAATTTGAATTATGGCAAAGAAAGTTGTAGCAACACTAAAAACAGATACCGGAAAAGGTTTTGCAAAAGTGATAAAAATGGATAAATCGGACAAAACCGGAGCCTATACATTTAAAGAAGATATTATTGCCGCTGATAAAGTAAAAGATTTTTTTGCGAAGAAATAATTTCCTTTAACAGTATATTTTTACCGGTTTTAAGCAGGAAACACTATTTTTTTCTGGTACAAATGAAAGGGCTTCAGATATTTCTAATTTCTGAAGCCTTTTTTTGTTACTTTTGTTGAAAGGTTTGATATTTAAGGTTTAACACATCATTACAATTTGTCATTATGGGCTTATTTGATATATTTTCTAAGAATAAAGAAGAAAAACTTGATCAGGGATTATCTAAAACCCGTGATACATTTTTCTCTCGTTTGGGTAAAGCTGTAATAGGAAAATCAGTTGTGGATGCCGAAGTATTGGACAACCTTGAGGAAATACTGATTACCTCGGATGTAGGTGTCAATACCAGCATACGTATTATCGAAAGAATTGAATCCAGAGTAGCTAAAGATAAATATTTAGGAACCAGTGAACTGGATGAAATTCTGAGGCAAGAGATCTCTGCTTTGCTGGCAGAAAATAAATCCACAACTTTTGAAGGTAACATCATTCAGCAAGCGCAAGGACCTTATGTTATGATGGTAGTGGGAGTTAATGGGGTAGGAAAAACAACTACAATTGGGAAACTGGCACATAAATTCAAGCAAGCCGGTAAATCCGTAGTCCTGGGTGCAGCTGATACTTTCAGAGCGGCAGCGGTTGATCAACTCGTGATCTGGTCTGAAAGAGCCAAAGTACCTATCGTAAAACAAGGAATGGGTGCCGACCCTGCATCGGTTGCTTTTGAAACGGTTTCTTATGCGCTGCAACACCAAACAGATGTTGCCATCATTGATACCGCAGGAAGATTGCACAACAAGGTAAATCTTATGAATGAACTCTCCAAGATTAAAAGGGTGATGCAAAAGCATATTCCTGATGCACCCCATGAAATATTGCTGGTTCTTGATGGATCTACCGGACAAAATGCCTTCGAGCAGGCAAAACAATTTACCGCTGCCACTGAAGTGAACGCACTTGCTATTACTAAACTTGATGGTACTGCCAAAGGAGGCGTCGTGATTGGTGTAAGCGACCAGTTTAAAATTCCGGTTAAATACATTGGAGTGGGAGAAGGATTAGACGATCTTCAGATTTTTGACAGAGATGCTTTTGTGAGAACACTCTTTCAGAAATAAGAAATGTTTTTATGAGTCAAAATAAACAGAAACACCTTAATATTATTACCCTTGGTTGTTCTAAAAACCTTGTTGATTCTGAAAAAATCGCAGGAAAATTACTCCCCGGACAATTCAAAATTACTCATAATGCTAATGGACTCTCTGATGTAGTAATCATCAATACATGTGGGTTTATTCATGATGCAAAAGAAGAATCTATTGATACTATTCTTCATTACCTCGATGGAAAAAAACGAGGACTTGTTGATGAAGTGATTGTTACCGGATGTCTTTCTGAAAGATATAAAGAGGAACTCTTAAAAGAAATACCAGAAGCCGATGCCTGGTTTGGAGTTCATGACACAAATGAAATTTTTTCTTTTCTCAGGGCAAAATATAATGCTGATGATGGATTACGTCAATTAAGTACTCCTGATCATTATGCTTATTTGAAAATTTCTGAAGGTTGCGACAGAACCTGTTCATTTTGTGCTATTCCGCTCATACGGGGAAGATACCATTCACAGTCTGTTTCGGAATTGACAAGAGAAGCCCGGCTTCTTGCATCAAAAGGTGTAAAAGAGCTCATGCTCATAGCACAGGATCTGAGTTATTATGGTTATGACCTCAGGAAAAAAGGACTATTGGTGGAACTATTGGATAGTTTATTAACCATAGATCAGATTGAATGGATAAGGTTGCACTACGCTTATCCTGATCATTTTCCTCTGCAGATTTTGGATATGATGAATGAAACAGATAAAATCTGCCGGTATTTGGATATGCCCCTTCAGCACATTAATGATGCCATTCTTAAGGGTATGAGAAGAGGATCTACAGGAAAAGAAATTTACAAACTCATTGAAACAATTCGCACAAAGGTACCTGATGTTGCCCTCAGAAGTACACTTATGGTGGGATTTCCGGGCGAAACAAAACAGCAATTTGAAGAACTTTTGAGGTTTGTACGAGAGGTTCAATTTGATCGGTTAGGAGTTTTTACTTATTCTGCCGAAGAGGGAACCCGTGCTTTTCACATGAAAGAAACTGTTTCTGAACAAGAAAAACAGGATCGCGCCGATCAGATCATGGAAGAACAGCAAAATATTTCTCTTGCGCTGAACCAGAAAAAGACAGGACTTACCATGAAGGTTTTAATCGATGAGAAAGATGAAGACTATTATCATGGCAGAACCCAATACGACTCACCTGAAGTAGATAATGAGGTTTTGATCCCGGTGCATAAATATGATCTTACTCCGGGGATGTTTTACAAAGCAAAAATTATTTCAGCTTCTGAGTTTGATTTATATGCTGAAATAGAAGGAAATTGATAATAAAGAAATAAATATTCGTTTGAAAAACAAAAAAGGCAGAGAAAATTTTCTCTGCCTTTTTTTGTGCATATGTTCTTGAAAATAATCTTAGTATTCCATAGCAGCATAGCGTTTGTAAGTGTCATAACGCCATTTGGCGTTCTCTTCCGCAGCTTTGAACAGTTCAGTTGCTTCTCTTGGGAATGCTTTTTTCAAAGAACTATATCTTACTTCAGAAGCGAGGAAGTCCTGGAATTTTTGCCAATCAGGTTCTTTGGAATCTAATACAAAAGGATTTTTACCTTCTTGTTCCCAAACAGGATTGTAACGATACATTTGCCAGTAACCTGCTTCAACGGCATGTTTGATCTGGAGTTGGCTGTTACCCATTCCGTTTCTTAGTCCGTGATTGATGCAGGGAGAATATGCAATGATTACTGATGGTCCGGGATATGCTTCAGCTTCTCTTATCGCTTTCAAAAACTGATTTTGATTGGCACCCATTGCAACTTGTGCAACATATACATAACCGTATGTCATGGCCATCAATCCCAGGTCTTTTTTGCGAACACGCTTACCGGAAGCGGCAAACTTGGCAATTGCTCCAACAGGGGTAGATTTAGATGCCTGACCACCAGTATTGGAGTATACTTCAGTATCCATTACCAACAAATTAACATCTTCACCGGAAGCAATAACATGATCTAATCCACCGTAACCGATATCGTATGCCCATCCGTCGCCACCAAAAATCCAGACAGATTTTTTGGTCAGGTATTGTTTAAGGGCAAGAATATCTTTTGCTATCTGATTGTTTTCATTTTTTAAGACTTCCACCACCTTTCCAGACGCTTCTTTCGACTTGTCGGTATCGTCTTTTGTGTCCAGCCATCCTTTAAAGGCTTCTTTGGTTTCGGGTTTCATGTCATCGGCTTCCATGCCAACTTCCATCATTCTGGCCAAGCGCTCACGAATTTTGTTTACGCCGGTTGCCATACCGAACCCATATTCAGCATTGTCTTCAAAGAGAGAGTTTGCCCAGGCAGGACCATGTCCGTCCTGATTAATGGTATAAGGAGTAGCGGGTGCGGAACCACCATAGATGGAGGAGCAACCAGTAGCGTTGGCAATCATCATACGATCTCCGTAAAGTTGTGTGATGAGTTTGATATAGGGTGTTTCACCACAACCTGCACAAGCACCGCTAAATTCAAACAAAGGCTGTGAAAACTGGCTATTTTTAACCGATTGTTTTTTATCCAGCAGGGTGTCTTTGTAAGTAACGTTTTGAATGATCTTGTCCCAGCGTTCATCTTCGTGCATCTGCGATTCGAGGGTTTCCATGATCAGCGCCTTGCTTGGTGCAGGGCAAACCTCTACGCAGTTTCCACAACCTGTGCAATCGAGCGGGCTTACCTGCATACGGTATTTTAGTCCTTTCAGCGATTTTCCTTTGGCATCCTGAACGGGCATATCTTCGCCAACTGCCTGCATCTCTTCCTCAGTAAGTAAGAACGGGCGTATAACGGCATGCGGACATACATAAGCACACTGGTTGCACTGAATACAATGTTCTTCCTGCCATTCAGGAACGTGAACGGCAATGCCGCGTTTTTCATAAGCAGTTGTTCCTGCGGGGAAAGTACCATCTTCACGATCAAGGAAAGCACTTACAGGCAAGTCATCACCTTTAAGCGAATTGATTGGGAAAACAATGTTTTTGATAAAATCGGGTAAGTCGTCATGTTTATCCTCTGGTTTCACATCAATCTTTTTCCAATCGGCCGGAATTTCAATTTTTGTAACTTCTCCACCTTTGTCAACGGCGGCATTATTCATATTTACAATATCTTCACCCTTCATGCCATATGATTTCTTAATGGCATTTTTCATTTCATTTACTGCCTGATCGTAAGGAATTACTTCGGCAACTTTAAAAAATGCAGATTGCATGATCGTATTGGTGCGATTTCCCAAGCCAATTTCTTCAGCAATGGCAGTAGCATTAATGGTATAAAACTGAATATCATTTTCTGCCATGTATTTTTTCATGTGGTCGGGCAGGTGGTTTTTAGTCTCCTCTTCATTCCAGATAGAATTAAGAAGGAAAATACCACCTTTTTTCAGACCTTTAAGCATGTCATATTTTGTGAGATAAGCAGGTACATGGCAGGCAACAAAATCTGCTGAGTTTACCAGATAGGGTGAGCGAATCGGTGAATCACCAAAACGGAGGTGAGATATGGTAATTCCTCCTGATTTTTTGGAATCGTAACTGAAATAACCCTGCGCGAATTTATCGGTTGAATCTCCGATGATCTTAATGGAGTTTTTATTGGCACCTACAGTACCATCTGAACCTAATCCGTAAAATTTAGCGGCATAATTTCCTTCGGGCGATACATCAACCTCTTCACCAAGTGGTAACGATTTGAATGTAACATCATCATTGATACCAACAGTAAACTGGTTTTTGGGTTCGTTTAGTTTGCTGTTTTCAAAAACAGCGATCATATGCCTTGGGGTAGTGTCTTTTGAGCTTAATCCATAACGACCACCATAAACCTCGGGAGCATCTTTTTTACCATAGAACATTTCGCGAATATCGAGATATAATGGGTCACCATTAGCACCAGGTTCTTTTGTACGATCTAATGCCGTAATTCTTTTGGTGGTTTTGGGCAATACTTTCATGAAATATTTTGCAGAAAAAGGACGGTAAAGATGTACGCTTACCAAACCTACTTTTTCTCCTTTTTCAAGTAAATAATCTATTGTTTCTTTCAATGTTTCTGTGATCGATCCCATTGCCACCACTACATGTTCGGCATCATCGGCACCATAGTAAGTGAAAGGATGATATTCGCGACCTGTGATCTTAGATATCTCCTGCATATAATCTTCTACTGTGTCGGGTACCACATCGTAGAAGCGGTTGGCGGCTTCTCTTGACTGGAAGTAAATATCTGGATTTTGCGCTGTACCTCTTGTTACAGGGTTTTCAGGGTTAAGGGCACGGTTTCTGAATTCCTGAAGAGCATCCCAGTCAATCAGTTCTTTAAGGGTATCCTGATCTGCTGCTTCCACTTTCTGGATTTCATGAGAAGTGCGGAATCCATCAAAGAAATGCAGGAAAGGAATTCTTGTTTTGATGGCATCAAGGTGTGAGATTGGTGCTATGTCCATAATTTCCTGAACACTGCCTGTGGCCAGCATGGCAAAACCTGTTTGCCGTGTACTCATCACATCGGAGTGGTCGCCAAAGATTGATAAGGCCTGAGCTGCAAGACTTCTGGCAGATACATGAAATACACCCGGAAGCAATTCACCAGATATTTTATACATGTTTGGAATCATGAGCAACAAACCCTGCGATGCTGTATAAGTGCTGGTGAGCGCACCTGCCTGCAGGGAACCATGCACAGCTCCGGCAGCACCCGCTTCCGATTGCATCTCTACCAATGTTACTTCTTCCCCGAAAATATTCTTTCTGCCTTTCGATGCCCATTCGTCTACATTCTCTGCCATATTGGAAGAGGGTGTAATGGGGTATATGGCAGCTACTTCGCTAAACATGTAAGCAACATGTGAAGCCGCGTGATTGCCATCACATGTAATAAAATTTTTCTTTTTTGTCATAATTGTTTATTTTAAAAACAGTCTTATTTGAAGGTATGTGTGTTTGTGAGTACCTTTTGCTATTTCACGCGGCAAAATTACTTAATTTTAATGATATTTCTCAGGTATATACGCTATTTATAACGATTTTACGTAAGCAAAATAAGAGCGTTGTTAATTAATGTACAATATATTTGCTGTTGGGGTTCAGTTTGATTGCAGATAGATTTTATTATCAAACTCTCAAAAGGGAGCATTGCCCGGAAGTAATGAGGTAATTACTTTAAGAAAAACAATGTTTTTGCAAATCAAATTTCTTATGATTAGGATTTTTCTCGTCATGTTGGTTCGTTCATAAAAAATTTTCCACAGGAAAGATAATCCGCCACCATACTCATTATTTTTCTGGCATTTAATGGTGGTATGGGTAAAAAAATCAAACCATTGATAGATTCTCAGGTTGGGTTTTATAAAGAATTGGTTATAGCATATCTGCAAGTCTACAAGAGGTGAATCTTTCTGTGATAGATTTTTTCTTCTGTGATGATTTTTACAATCAGTATTCCCTCCTGAAGATAATTTACAGGTATAGATATCCGCCTTGTCGAATCCGAATCTTTCACATACAAGACTTTCCCTGAGATATCTGAAATGGAGATAGATTTTATTTCAGAATCTGATTTTATGTTTAAGATGTTTTTTACCGGATTGGGGTAAATTGAAAGTTCGGCTTCTTGGGCATGCACAGGAGCCGAAGTGGAAGTTTCAAAATTTGCAATCAATATAACATCTTCAGCCGGCATGAGATGCTCATAGGATGAGAGAGTTGAAACGATCAATCCGTTTAACGACCAATTGCTAAAGATGAAATCGACATTTGCCTGTGCGCTGAGACTGGCAATATTTCCTGCTTCAAAAAAACCATCACCTGAAACAGAACCTGCCCCCTGGGGTTCGACCACAACCGAAAGTTCGTAAACTTTTATATCTGCTTTTAAACTTACAAGCAATTCCGGATTGTTGGCATCATTGGTTGAAAAAGAAAGGATTGCTTCAAATTCTCCGGGTTGGTTGCTGAAAAATGTAATATCCATTTCGTCGGAAGCATTAGGAGAGATGCTCATTTCTGTAGAAGAGTATCCAAAACTATTGTCGTTGATCTGCACATCCCATATTTCCAGATCAGCAGTTCCGCTGTTCCGGATTGTCAGGGGTATTGAAAACAGAGAGTCGGTTTGCGTTAAACCGAAGTCAAGGGTTTCTGCCGATAATTCCACGACTGGTGAACCTGAAACATAGATTGTAACGGGTATTTCTATTTGAGGATTCTGGGAATCGTTAGAGTGGATGGTGATATATGTTTCATAAGTTCCCTGTGTTAATTTTTCTGCATTCAGCAAAAGGTCAATAGTGTCTTTTTGATTTTTGGCAACAGATCCATTGAGGGGTTCAACCTCAAACCAACGGGTAGAATTATCTGATTCAATAGTATAGTTTAGAACAGGGTCTCCATGATTTTCAATGATAAATTCTTTGATCATGTTTTCACCGGCTATCAAATTTTCTTCAACCGAATTCTCAGACAAGTAGATTACAGGAGGCTGATCGGTAAAGTAAGCAGTAAGGGTTGTATTGGATTGTGGCATTGGAAATTTGAATTCGGGGAGGTTCGAAACAACAGTATCTCCGTTTTGCCAGCGTAGGAAATTGTATTCATTGGTTCCTGTTGCTGTTATGGATGCTTTGGCGTTGTGCGGATAAACTCCTTCGCCTGTATGGGTTCCGCTGTCTTCGGGGGTGGTTTCCAGGCTAAGCGTATAGAGTTCGGGTGTTTGATCATAAGCAAAATAATCCTCAATGATTGTATCACTATCAAGTGTAAATGATCTGTTGTATTCTTCTTCCCATTCAGCGCCATCCCAACCGCTTCCCAGGGCATCAGTAAAATATTTGTACTCATGTTCGCCCTTTTCGGCAGGAAAGGTGGCGGTATATATAATTATCTCCTGCTCTTTATCTGGTGAAAGCGTTAATTCGTAGGATTCTTGTGTGCCTGGTTCGGCCCAATCAGTAAAGGATCCGGTAACAAAAACTTTGTGATTTGCAGGATCAAACCCTTCGGCATAGGTCATATTTACATTAAGTGTTACCATATCAAAGTTTTCATTTTCAACCAATACAAGTTCAATACTCTCATCGTTTTGGTCAACAAACACTTCTCCTTCCTGTGAGAAATATCCCGCTTTTTCTACCTTCCACGAATAATTTTCGGAAGGGGTTTCATAGGATGCATTGCCATTAGCATCGGTGTACAAAACGGTTGGTTCTATGACCACAGTATCGATATATGCATGAATATTCCAGTTTCCCGGAATATCATAATCATTTAGGGATACCCAATCTCCATTGCCAATTTTCAAAAGATTGCCTTTTCCTTCCACCTCATTGATGGTATCTCTTCCTGCGGAAAAATATCCATCTCCCTGGTCTTCCAGTTCGTACCCAAACCATAATTCCTTACTGGTGTCTAAAAGTACAGGTTCATCCAGGATTACTTCGTTCCATTGGTCTTCCAGCGGGGTAAATTCCTGATAAGTAAGCAGATTCAGGTTGTTTTCATCTGCTCCCTGCCATACCTTGGCAATGGCAGAAAGTGGCAAGTCGGCAACATAAAGCATAAGTTTTTGTATCGATTTGCCTTCGAGGTCTTCAATGTCAGCGGGTTCCCACCTGGAAACGGCTGTAAAAAACCCTCCGTTGGTAAGTCCTACAGCGGTATGATTTTCTCCGCTATCCCAATGGATCCAGTTTTCCTCTTCTCCGGTTTTTGGGGCAGGCACAGGTGCTTTTTCAGCACGAGTCAATTGAGTCTTTGGTAGTGCAGACCCCGTGAGAGCAGCATAGGATTGATTATGATGGAAAGGGTTTGTTCTTCTTACTGGTTCTTCTTCAAAGGGTAGCAGACTTATTTTAGCATTTTGTAAGGGCATGCCTTGCTCATCTTCAACCTGAAAGGAGATGGTGTACCGGGGCATTTGATCTTCAAGAAAGAAAAACGAAACCGTTTTTTCATTAAGGTTGCGGGAGATACCTGTAATGGGTTTGTTTGTAGGACTGCCTTCCCAGTTGATCATTCCGGGAAGAGATTCATCTGTAAATTCGTCTTTACCGTTGTTACCTGTCCAGGCAGCATCTGCGGCATTAATGTCACCGTAAGAAGATGGCGAACTTGTGGGATTCATGACTGCATTGGCACTCACAGGATACATCAGTTGAGGATGTTGTATATTGATGGTATTGTTTTGAGATGCTTCAAAAACATCGCTGTGTACATGATATATCAACATTCCGCTGCCCGGTATCCATTGGTCAAAATGATGCTGATACCTGTTTTCGAAAAAGAAAAACTCACCGGGTGTTGCCGTATTGATTCTGTAAAAACTGTTGGTGTTTTCTACGGCATTGCTTAAAGTGATCTCAGCTGGTTCATTTAAAACGATGTCGTCTGCCCAGTTATAAAAATAAACTTTCGTAAAACCATTGTGATGAGCAGGGGTAGCTCCCCAGTTGTTCCATGCTCCTCCGGACATCATGTCCCATCTGCCGGTTCCCTGAAACTGCCCGTCAGTATCGTAGTTGGTGTCATAATAATCAGGTGCACCCAGGGCATGACCAAATTCATGGGCAATCACACCAATTCTGCTGAGGTTTCCTTGAGGGTTGTTGTCGGCATTACCACGCAACTCGGGTGAACAGGCATAGCGACTAATGTTTTGTCCATCATACACAACCGGAGGCCAAACTCCCCAGGCATGAGACCAGATGGTGTTTGGTCCTCCGCCTGCTTCCTGTCCGTAGCCTGAAAAGATCATGTAAATTGCATCTACCCATCCATCATTGTCATTGTCGTATTCATTGTAGTTTACATAAGGGTCGGCCAATTCGATGCCTTCTGTAAACAACGGACGGGCATCATCTGCATAAAACTCCATGTTTTCTGAGGCAGTGAATGGACCTACAACATCCACCGTCAGGTTTAATTGTCCATAGGAGTTCTCGAGATAATAATCTTTTACACTGCCTGTTGCATTGTCAACGGTATAATTGATTTGATTGAACAGCGCATCAAATTCTTCCTGGTCGCGGGTAAAGGGAATATCGGGTGTTTCCATCAGGATGCACAACAGGGTGCCTTCGCCGGTGGTGGGGAATGCTTTCAAACTGTTCTTTTCTTTGATTTCCCAGACCGATCTAAATTGATCTAACTGAGGTTTGCTGAAAAAGAGTTTTTTGGGCAATGTATCAAGAAGGTTGGTTTCTTCTGTGCTTTTGTTTGCTGAAGATGAAACCGGAACTCCTGAGAACACCAGATCGCCAGCTTCATTTCGGATGGCATACTGATACTCCCCTTGTTTATTGATCAAAATGGTATATCCATCGGGAGTTTCTGCCCAATTTACTTTTTCATCGCCTTTTAGCTCTATGGTGATGGTTTGTCCATTGGGTTGCTCATGATCAATAGGGTAGGGGTAGGCCGGAACTGCCTGAACAAAATTTGATATCAGGGTGAAAAACAATACGAAAAGCAAGGAAAGCAAACTGGAACTGGAGATGTTTGTCATTTTTGGAAGATTTCTTTTTAATAAAATACTTTTTTAAATGGGGAGAACAGCATAAAGATTCTTTTTCTTTGAAATGCCTTACATTTATAAGGGTTTTTGACTTCAAATGTTGGTTCTTTTGAGTTTCTCTAAAACAAAAATAAGATACTTTAACCGATGATAATGTTAAAATCCATGGATTTGGTTTTTCTGTGATTAAAAAAACAAATTTTGTGATTGTGGATCGCTTGTATCAGTAGGTAAATTCTATGATCAAATTTGATAGTGTAAATATTAAAAAGACAAATTAGTTTTTAAATACCCTTACCAGAAGTTCAGCAAAATATTGAATAGAGTATTTTTTTAAGAAAACTTTCAATCCTATCAGGTTTTTTGTTGATCAATCACTTTTGTCATAAAAAAGGGATGCTGCTATCCCGTCGGAGAAAAATCTGCCTTTTTCTGTTATTGTAAAGTGGGTATTTGTTTCTGATAAATTACCTGCAATTATTTGCTTACTCGCTTCTTGATTTAGATATGTTTCAAATTTCTTATCAAAATTGGTATTAATCTTTTGTTTTTCAATGCCCCACATTGTTCTTAGTGAAGTCATTACATATTCGTTATATTGATCGGTTTCGGAAAGGATCTCTTTTTCAAATGGCACTCGGTTTTTTTTTAGACTGTCGATGTATTTGCAGGTGTTTGAGACGTTCCATTGCCGAATTCCGGGTAAAAAACTGTGGGCAGAGGGTCCAAGAGCCAGGTAAGGAGTTCCGTTCCAGTAATTCAGGTTATGTTGAGAAAAAAAACCGGGTTTTCCGAAGTTTGATATCTCATAGTGCACATAACCGCGCTCTTTCATCATATTACATAAAATATGAAAATCTTCTTCTGCTTTTTCATCTTTTACAGGCATTGCAGTTCCTTTTCTGATGAAAACATCCAGCGCGGTTTTTTTTTCTACAGTCAGG
>CAZPVB010000053.1:0-20980 GCA_964589855.1 uncultured Bacteroidales bacterium | reverse complement strand
AAAAATCTGCCGATGATGGATCAATAAGACTGAATAAGTTTATTGCCCACTCAGGGGTATGCTCAAGAAGGGAAGCAGACCAACTCATCGTTTCGGGTGCTGTTACCGTTAATGGAAAAATTGTTTCTGAACTGGGTACCAAAATTCAACCAACCGACGTTGTTGTTTACAACGGACAGACATTAACTTCTGAAAAGAAAGTTTATATCTTACTCAATAAACCCAAGGATTTCATCACAACTGTTGATGATCCCCAGGGGCGAAAAACGGTTCTCGACCTGGTGAAAAATGCCTGCAACGAAAGAGTTTTTCCTGTGGGGAGATTAGATAGAAATACAACAGGTGTTTTGCTTCTTACAAATGATGGCACCCTGACCAAGAGACTTACACACCCCAGCTCAGGGGTAAAAAAACTCTATCAGGTTGATCTGGATAAACCAATTTCCAAAAACGACATGAAAACACTTGCTGAAGGTGTGGAACTGGATGGTGAAAAAATACATGTTGACGATATTTCCTATACCGGCAGATCTGATGACAAGAAAAGAGTGGGTATTGAATTGCATTCAGGACAAAACAGAGTAGTGAGAAGACTTTTTGAAACACTGGGATATAAGGTTGAAAAACTTGACAGAATAACTTTTGCAGGACTGACAAAAAAAGATCTCCCAAGAGGCAAATACAGGATCTTGTCTGAAAAAGAAGTAAACTTCTTAAAAATGAAGTAAATTCTGCAGAGCGTAAATGAACTGTTTCCGGCAATGAATTTGAATTATTTCTTCAAACATTTACATGTTCAATGTTCTCATTTTATAGTCGTCACAGGCAGCAAATCAATTCTTTTCTCCGAGTCTCATTCATCTCCGGATTGATATTTGTTTTTGTTATTGTTCTCATTCTGGCTATCCTTACATATGCCTATCAGGATCGAATAAAAAAAGGTTTTGTAGATCATATTAACAGGGGTATTACTACTGAGATTTTCGTTGATGATATCAATGTTGATCTTTTTCGACATTTTCCGCAGGTATCCATCACTTTCACCAATATACTCGTAAAAGAAACCCATCCCGATGAATTACGATTTCAAAACGTAGAAAAGGATACCCTTTTAAGTGCCCGTAAATCCTATTTTAGATTTGGAATACTTGATTTTCTGATGAAAAAGTATACCGTACGAAACATCGGGATCCGTGATGCTTCCATGCATGTTAAACTTTTTGATCAAAACAGTAACAACTTTTCTTTTTGGAAATCAGATAAATCAGCCTCTTCCTCTGGTGATTTTTCCTTTGAAATACAAAGTTTCAACCTCGAAAATCTACATTTCAGGTTTTCAGACCTTGTAAACCGGCATTATATTGAAGCATCTATAGCAAAAACACATCTCAAAGGCAATTTTGCCAGCAATGATTTCAGGATGAAGATCAAGGGCGACTCTCAACTTCTTGCACTAACATTGGATGATGTGCAAATGCTTCATGATCATCTTTTTACCTACGACTTTGGTTTTGATGTGAAAAATAATAACGCTTTTACATTTACAAAAGGTTTGTTTTCTATTGATGATCTTGATTTTTTTGCAGAAGGTCTTGTAGATGTTTCTTCCAACAACGTTTTTCTGGATCTCAATATTTCCGGGAACGATCTTCAAATTGAGCGTTTATTCTCTGCATTGCCCGCTAACTATGCAAAACATTTTGTTAATTACAAAAGCAATGGTTTCCTCGAATTTGATGCTATTATCCAAGGCTGTTATTCCTCTTCATCCAACCCTTCTATTTCTGCCGATTTTGGAATTCGATCCGGTAAGGTAACAAACCAAAACAATAAACTCGAACTTGAAGAACTTGCTTTGAGGGGAAGTTTTCAAAATGGAAAGAAAAGAAACCTTTACACATCCGAAATTACGCTTGAGGAGTTTTCTACTACTATTCAACAGGGACTGCTCAAGGGAAAGGGAAGTATGCGTAATTTTCATTTGCCTCATGTTGACCTTACTATCCATTCCGATATTAACCCCTCTGCATGGATACTTTTGTTAAATCTCAATTCAGTAGAGCAAGCAAAAGGTCAATTGCTAATCGATCTTGATTATTCGGGTACAATCCCTTTTCGCTCAAAAGATATTGCTGACAATGTTTTGAAAGGACAGCTCACGGGAACCTTGAACGGACAAAATATTGGATTTTTACTTACCGGTAGTCCGGTTGAATATGAAGACCTTTTTTGTGATGTCTCTTTTAATGGCGATAACATTGCCGTTCATAACTTTAGCGGGAGAGCTTCTTCGAGCGATTTTATGATGCAGGGATCTTTCAGTAATTTTTTTCCCTGGCTTTTTCTTGAAAATGAGAAGCTGTTTGCCAATGCCAGCTTAAAATCAAACAACCTGAATTTTAATGAATTGCTTAAAGAAGAGTCTTCATCTGGTGACACAACACATCATTTGTCCTTACCTAAAAAACTGAGTTTTGATTTAAATGCAGATATTGCTCATCTGCATTTTCGTAAATTTAAAGCCAGCAATGTGGAGGGTGATCTATCCCTGAACGATCAGGTATTTTATGCCGATGAAATATCCATGAATACCATGCAGGGAAAAATTGAAGCCAATGGTTATATCAATGGCAAAAATGAGCATTATTTGGTGATGGGATCAAATGCAAAGATTACCAATGTAGATGTTCGTGAACTTTTTTACCAAATGGGTAATTTCGGGCAATCCAGTATTGTAGATGAAAATTTGAAAGGGCGCATTTTTGCTGATGCAAGTTTTGTTGCCAATTGGTCGCCATCGTTGCAGATTGACTGGAATACGCTTGAAACTACAGCAGCTGTTAAGGTGGAAGAGGGTGAACTGATCAACTACAGACCCATGCTTGCCCTCTCGAGATTTATCAGGGTTAGCGACCTCAACCAGGTTAGATTTTCAACCCTTGAGAATCAACTCTACATCCGCAACCAAACCCTTTTTATCCCCGATATGGAAATAAATTCCAATGCTATGAACATTAGTATATCCGGCGAACATCAGTTTGATAATACCATAAACTACCGACTTCAGGTTTTACTCTCCGAACTGCTGGCAAAAGAAAACAAAAGAAACCGGAACCCTCAGGAGGAGTATGGGCAGATTATTGATGATGGGTTAGGACGCACAACACTTTTTCTCAGGGTTACTGGCAACATCGACGAACCTGTTTTCAGTTATGATACCAGAGCGGTGAAAGAAAAAATTTCTGAAGATTTTCAACAAGAGCGAAAAAATCTGGGCAGAACACTCCGACAGGAGTTTGGCAGCCCAAAGGCGGATACATTGCCCGATGGTACCCTTATTAATCCCACAAAACGCCAACAGGAAGAAAAAGAAATCAGGGAAAGAGAAAAGGGAAAGTTTATTATTGAATGGGATTAGCAAAGAAAAAAATGAACCCTCGTCATCATATCTCTTTATTAAGGAATCTTTATCGAGTCTTCAAAATGCTTTTATCTGATAATTTCTTTACTTTTGACCCCTTAATCTAAAATGTAGCGATAAGCCGATGGAAGAGACCCGAAAATTTTTGTATGTGAAGTCAGAAGGATTAGAAAATCATGATCCTGGTTTTTCTGAACATTATACATCTAAAAAAGATACACAAGAAGAATTTCAGCAGCAAATTGATGAACTCAGAAAACTTCAAAGCAAACTTTATGCACAGGCTAAATATGGTGTGCTCATCATACTTCAGGCCATGGATGCTGCGGGTAAAGATGGCGTAATTAAGCACGTAATGTCTGGCGTAAACCCCCAGGGATGTCATGTAACGAGCTTTCAGGCACCTTCAAATGAAGAACTTGCCCACGACTTTATGTGGCGTTGTATGAAAAATATGCCCGAAAGAGGAAATATTGGCATTTTTAACCGTTCTTATTATGAAGAGGTATTGATTGCAAAAGTGCATCCTGAAATGCTGGCCAAACAAAATTTACCCTTTTACCATTCAAACCTGCATCTCGATGAAAATTTCTGGAAAAAAAGATACGGAGATATTGTAAATATTGAAAAATATATGGTTCATAATGGTTTTCTTGTTATCAAGTTCTTTTTGCATTTATCTTTTGATGAACAAAAACGAAGATTCTTATCAAGGATTGATAATGAATACAAGAATTGGAAATTTACCATGAGTGATATTAAAGACCGGCAATACTGGAACGAGTTTCAATCTGCCTATCTGGATATGCTCAACAAAACAACACATAAAAATGCTCCCTGGTACGTGATACCAGCCGACAAAAAATGGTATATGCGACTGGTAATAAGCAAGATAATTGTTGAAAAACTTCAGTCGATAGACCTGAAATATCCTGAAGTTACTGACCAGCATAAAACAGATATGCTTATGGGGCGTGAAATATTGATGAATGAGGGCAATCATTAAAAATAAACAGAATATTTAATCAAAACCGAAACATTGAATATCTACGTAAAAAAACAACGGTGGAAGATTTATCTGCTCGGATTTGCAGCAGTGATTGTGGGATTATCATTGTATTACACAAACATTCTTGTGAATAAAATCGCAGAAGATGAAATACAAAAAGTGCGTATTTGGGCAGATGCTGTGCAAAACAGAGCAAATCTGGTAAGAATCACTGAAGATTTTTTTGAGGAGATGCGCAATGAAGAAAGAAAAAAAGTTGAATTATGGGCACTGGCAATTCGCAGATTTATAGAAGATGAGCAAGGTGATATTGCTTTTTATGCCAGGATTATTGAGGAAAATACTACCATTCCGGTTATTGTTGTCAACTCTGATAATGTAATTGTTACACATCGCAATCTTACAGAGGATGAAAACGGACCCGCTTTGGAACTGGAAGGACAAAAATTTACGGGGGAACTAAAAGAACAGTTTTCGGTTTACCCGCCTATAAGAATTGAATATGCCAACCAGACAGATTTTCTTTATTATCAGGATTCATGGATATTTACAAAAATGAGAACAGTAATGGATGATCTCATTGATTCTTTCCTGAGCGAAGTAGTAATCAACTCTGCAAACGTACCTGTAATTATTACAGATAGTTTGAGAACCAATATAATTGCCTCCGGAAATATTGATGAAACAAATCTTGCCGACGCAAATAAAGTACAGGAAATTATTGCCGAGATGGCCTACAATAATGAACCTATCATTGTTGAGTTGCCTGTTCATGGTGAATGTCATGTGTTTTATACCCACTCTTTTTTACTTACCCAACTGAGGTATTATCCTTTTGCGCAGCTGCTTGTGATCGGAATTTTCCTCCTGGTTTCCTACTTGCTTTTTAGCACTGCACGCAACGCAGAGCAGAATCAGGTGTGGGTTGGAATGTCTAAAGAAACTGCACACCAATTGGGTACTCCTATTTCATCGCTGATCGCATGGATAGAATTACTCAAAATGAAAGGAGTTGATGATGAAACCATCAAAGAAATTCAAAAAGATGTTTCACGTCTTGAAAATATTACCGAGAGATTCTCCAAGATAGGATCGCCTCCTAAACTGAAATCCCAGTCGGTATTAAAAGCAGTTGAGAATACGGTAAACTATATGAGAACCAGAACTTCTGAAAAAGTTTCTTTTCACATTATTCCACCCCCCGATGGTGATGATGAGGCTCCTCTCAATCTGAATTTATTCGGATGGGTGCTTGAAAATTTATGTAAAAATGCCGTTGATGCTATGTCAGGCTGCGGAAAGATTACATTTGAAATTACAAGAAACACTCAGTATATTTACATTGATGTTAGCGATACAGGAAAAGGGATTCCCAAATCTGATTTTGGTGCCGTTTTTAAACCCGGGTTCACAAGTAAAAAACGGGGTTGGGGTCTTGGACTTTCTCTCAGCAAAAGAATCATTGAGAATTATCACAAAGGAAAAATCATGGTAAAAAGTTCGTCAGCACAAGGCACAACCTTTAGGATTGGACTGAAGTTGTAAAAGAAAATAAAATTTTAATCGTGTAATTTAATTTATCAGGATGACCACTATTCATTTTTCTGTTTTCGGCAAACTGCTATTCTTTGTTTTGGTTTTGTTTTTTTTATCGTTCGACACACAAACCATTGATAAGATTTCATTTGTGATGGAAACATCTAGTTTGCACAAAGGTAAACTTGTAAAAGTAGAAGCAGAAGTTTTTTATGAGAACCCTACCGGAAAAATGCTTACAAGATATGTAAATCCTTCCGGAAAGGTTATGATTGCCAATAGAGTAGGGGAGGTAACCATTTATGATGAAAATGACAATACAGTGGATTACAGACAGGGTGAGCAATATAGCACGAATACCGGAACTATTCAATTTTTTTTAATGGGAAAAACTCAGGATCTGGGATTATCTGATTTTGGCTTTCAGCAAAGTAATGTTAATTTTGAAGATGGACTGATGGTTACGGAATGGTTTCCTCCTCCCTCTCTGTATCATCTTTACAACAAAATTAAAATCGTTCACGAAAATTACTTACCTGTGCATGTGGCTTACTATGATGCTCAGAGAAACCTGGTGAAAAAAGTTTATTACTCGCAATATCAAAATTTTTCTGATGTATCTGTCCCAACAAGAATCACAGAATTTGAATATGTTGCCAATGACAGTATCATCAACAGAATTCTTTTCAAAGATATTAAAACCAACAGACAGGCAAATAGTCCATGGTTTCAATTTGAAATACCTGAAAATGCAAAGACACGTCCCTAGATTTTTAATGATTATGCTTTTGTTTTGCGTTCCTGCTTTTCAACAACTAAATGCTCATGAACCTCCAAAAGATGTTGATCTCTTAAAGTCAAAAGTAGTAGCAGAAAAGCAACATATTCATAAACACTCTGTCAAGTTTATGAGATCCCGTTCTGATAAATGGATTATGAAATATAATCCTGTACGTTTGTTATTTGGTAGTCTTATGTTCGTTTATCAGGGTTATATATCACCCCAATTGCCTTCAGAATGTCTTTATCACACTTCCTGCTCAAATTTCAGCCAGCAACTCATCCTTGAATATGGTTTGATAAAGGGCATTTTCTCCACCTCTGACCGTTTGATGAGATGTAATCGTATTTCCGCTCTTGATGTCCACCCTTTACAAGTAAATCCTGAAAACGGGAAAGTAATCGAATCTACCGATGTATATAAAATAAATCGCTAATGTTGGTTTTCCGGGTTTTTATTTCTTTTTTTATCCTTTATTGGTTGGGCGGGATGGATTCTGTTATCTCTCAAAATAAAGGGCAGTTTGATCATGAAATAAGTTTTGCCAGGCATTTGATGGGTCGGGGCCATTTTAAAGAGGCTCTTTTTGTTCTTGAAGATTTGAAACCTGAAAAGAATCCGCAAAAAGATTCTTTGAATTTTCTGTTGGGACGGATATTATACGGACAAAAAGACCTGGAAACTTCTGCAAGGTATCTTACCAAAGTAAGCAATGAAAGTCCTTTTTTTCATCAGTCCTTATTTTTTGCGGCATATAATCATGCATATCTGAATAATACAAACATTTCCGGTGAACTATTATTTTCCACTGATTTTTCTTCAGATGCAAGGCTTATTTATATGCGCAACTTCCAATATTCAGGTCTTGCTTTACTGGATAGGGATATGGAAAGTTTTCAGAAAATAAGGAAAAAACTAAACAATGAGTTTTTTCTTACCCAAGCCGAGGAAAAAAACTTTATATCTTATTATGAGCAAATAAAAAATTATCCTCAAAAATCTCCTTATCTGGCCGGGTTCATGTCTATGCTGATTCCGGGGGCCGGGAAAATATATGCAGGTAAAACATCGGAGGGGATTGCCAATTTTCTTTATACAGGTGCACTTCTGGCAACAACCTATGATTTATATGCCAGTTTTGGTGCAGAAAACCCCTTTTTTATTATATCTGCTATTGTCTCCGGTATTTTTTATACAGGCAATGTATGGGGTAGTATGGTAGCAGTTAAACGGGTGCAAAATGAATTTAATTATGAGATTGATCAACGTATTTTATTGGATATGCATATTCCTTTGCGCAAATTATTCCCTGACTAATATTACATCAGCATCTGAATTAACGATTTTTGAAGATGCAGATAAATTATTGGAAGAAAGGAAATATTTTGAAGCAGCGGTGTCCTTTGAGCGAATATATTTCACCTCTGAAGACACACAAACTAAAATCATAGCCAATCTGAAAAGAGCGGAAGCTTTAAAGCAAATGGGCGCGTTTACCAAAGCGCGCAATGATTTACAACGATCTGTTCATGTAAATATCCATGCTGATTTACATCAGAAAGTGCTTTACGAGATGGCTTTCTGTGATTATATGGCAGGAAATTTTACTTCCAGTCTTGCTTTTCTTTCTCAAATTGAGCATTATTATCCTGTATTTCGAGAATCAATTGAGGTTGAGAGATTATTCGCGCTTACCAATGTTATGCTTGGCAACTGGGAGAAATCGCGGGAGCATACAGTGGTTTTGATAGAGAAAAGTTTATCTTCTCAAATGATCAAGGATAGTTTGGTTACAGAAACTGCTAACCTTTTTTGCAACTGCAAATGGCCGATAGAGAAATCAGAGAAAAGGGCAGGTATGCTTTCTACCTTTTTGCCAGGTAGCGGACAGGTTTATGCCGGATATCCCGGAAAAGGTATTTTAAATGCAGGATCGCAACTGCTGGCGCTTTCGTTTGCGGGGGTCATGATGTGGCAGGGATTGTATATCACTGGTTTTACTGTTGGTTTGGGATTGTTTCAATCCTTTTATTTTGGGGGAATCAGGCAGGCCAATTTTCTTACCCACCAATCAAATCTGGGTGATTTTGCTGATTATAAAGAAAAGTTATCTTTGTTTATCTTTAGTATTGAAAATTTCCAGGAGTAAACAGATGAACCGGACCACGATGACAATAACATTGATACCCACGCGGATGTTTATAATTTGCAGCCTAGGCAAAATTATAAAATCGTATTGTTGGGGGAGATCCATCTGACCGACTTAATCAAATTCTAAACAGATGAACATATTCTCACGAGCTGGTATACCATTGTTGTTTTTTCTTTTCATTATAGTATTCAGTGCATCACTGAAGGCAAAAATACCAGACGTAGAAAGCTTTCATGAAAAATCATTTCTGGCTTTATATAACTTCAGGTTTGATAAAGCAGACTCTCTGATAGGTCATATGCATTTGCATTATCCCCAACACTTTCTTACATACTTAAGCAAAGCAAATTTTTTCTGGTGGAAGATGATCAGCCAAAAACATGACCCTTTAGTTTTGAAGGAGTATTATAAATCCCTTGAGAAAGCCGAAGATTTGTTAATCTCTGGATATCAAAGAGATAATAACCGGGCATTTATAGATTATCATCTGGCAAATATTTATGCCTTAAGGGTAAGAATTGAATTAATGAATGGAAATTATTTAAAGTCGTTCAACTATTTAAGAAAGTATTCACATCTTATTCCATCTCTCTTAGAAGAAGATGATCAAATTCCGGGTGCCTTAGTTGCTATGGGCGTTTACAACTATTTGTCTGACTATGGCAAAAAACGCTATCCTGTTTTTTCATTATATGCTTATATGTTTCCTCCCGGTGATATGCAAAAAGGGATAGAACAGTTGAAGAATGCCTCGAAAATGAAAAACAAACTGGTACTTACTGATGCAAATTATTTTCTAATGAAAATATTTTTTGAGTTGGATCATAATTTGCCAGAGGCCTATATTCACGCCTCGAGATTGTTGGAAATGTACCCCAATAATCTTATTTTTTTGTATGAACATTTTAAAATCGTTGAAAAATTGGAGGATGAATTGCTTGTGGATTTGGTAAAGAGAAAATTTGAGAATGCTTTGGCATCCAATGATCAACTATCAGTTCAACAGAAAGAATATCTGGAAAACTTGTTGAATAAATTTTGATTTAGTACAGATGCGAAAGGATTTCATATGATCATTAACGAAATCAAAAAGAATTACTCATAAAAAAAACCTTGTCAGTAAAGGCAAGGTTTTAGAAGGAATAATTCTTTTTGCAGGTATTACCACATAAAAAACTTCGGATTATCTACATATTGACTGATATCATCATTGATTAAACCGATTAGAAGCATAACCCAGTCAATTGTAGCGATAATACCACACCCTCCCAAAGTAAGGATGTATCCTACAATGGTGCCTGTTGATGTTCCGAGATAAGCTCTGTGAATTCCAAGGTATCCCAGAAACCAGGACAACAAAAATGCTACAAGCGGATCTTTCTCCTGTTGAAAATATGCCTCACTATGGGCATTGGCAATGCCAATTGGAGCTACATTATTTTCAAAAAAAGTTAGATCAACTACTTCGGCTGATTCAAACATTGCATCTACAGATGCATCATCAATTTGGTAGCTGCTGTTGCCTGCCTGAAGCGAAAGAGCACTAATAAAAATGATCGCTAATAATGTCGTAATTTGTTTCATAAAAATATAAGTTTAAATAAACACTATTTTGATTTGAGCATAACAAAAATAGGAAATTCAATGATAAAAAAAAGTATTTTTTTGATAAAAATCTATTTTAATTTCTGGTTTTTTTGATCACGCTTTTGAATAATAAAAAAGGGAAAAACCCAAATGAGTTTTACCCTCTTTATTTTGTTTTTTCAGAAATTATTTTTTTTCCTTCCGGAAGCACATAAACCAATCAAGGCAATATGTATCCTCATCATGGCTTTCAACTCTTTCTTTAGCGCTTCCGCATGATCCGGGAGGTGGTACAATTACATCATCGCCGGGCTGCCAGTTTGCGGGTGTGGCAATTTGTTCTTTATCGGCTTTTTGCATTGCAATGATCATTCTTTTGATCTCGTCCATATTTCTGCCTGTACTCAAAGGATAGTATAAGATAGCGCGTACCTTTGCTTCCGGGTCCATAATGAATACTGCTCTAACGGCCTGTGTGGATGAAACATTGGGCTGCACCATGCCAAACTTTTTCGAAACATCCATCTTCAGGTCTTCAATCACAGGGAATTTTACTTCCACGTCTTTCATGCCATTAAACTCAATTTTTTCTTTGATGGTTCTCAACCATGCTATGTGTGCATATATACTGTCAATAGATAAACCAATAAGCTCTGTATTGAGTTTTCTGAAATCTTCCTGCATGGTAGCGAAAGTCATAAACTCTGTGGTGCATACGGGTGTGAAATCTGCCGGATGACTAAATAAAATTACCCATTTCCCTTTATAATCTTCCGGAAAGTTGATGATCCCCTCTGTTGTTTTTGCTTTGAATGAGGGGGCAGCATCACCAATTAACGGTAATCTTACTACTTCCTGTTCTTTTTCTTGTTGTCCTTGATTCTGAATGTTTTCCATAATTATAAAAAAGTAAGTGTTGATAAATAATGATTATAAAAATTAACTAATGCAGTAAAACAATCTGCAAATAGAAATTGTTCGCTTAAAGTCTTGAAAATTTGTCTCCAAATCGTTTTTCCGCTCGTCATGAGCCGGTTGCTTAAAGAGTGGGATAGAAGGCATCTTCTATATGATATATCCTGTGATTGGAATTGTTGAACAAGACTGAAATAATATCAAAACGGGTTTCTACTTCAAGGTTGTTCATCAGGATATACTTATTGGCAGCAACTATCAAATTTCTTTGCTTGGCCTTTGTTACAAACTCTTCAGGTTCTCCAAAATAATTTGTTGTACGTGATTTTACTTCGGTAACTACAAGTATGTCATCTATGCGTGCAATAATATCTATTTCAAGAGATCCGGATCGCCAGTTTTGCTCGAGTATTGTGTATTTTTTTTGGGTAAGATATTTTACTGCCAGTTGCTCTCCTAATTTACCCAATTCATGAAAATCAGCCATTTTTTAATTCCCTTTAAAATTATATGTTCTAAAATTGATGAATTTCCATAGAATTACTTATCATTTGTACAAATATAAGTGATTATTTTTCATTTCCGGCAAGGTTTGTTTTTCTATGGCAATGCTTTTTTTATCTGTTTATAATTTGATTAAACAGGTCAGATGGAGCTCTATAAAATACCGGTTTGTTAGTTTTTGTCGTTTTTCGAAGTTATAATCATCCGCGTGGGTGTCAAAAACTTTGTCATGCTCGGTTCATAGTAGGAAATTATTTGGATAGCATGTTCTCAATCACTGACAAAAGAACATAAAACAAGATAATCAGAGGCAGTCCGGAAAATCCTAAAAATAAAATAAACAGAAATGATGTGAATAGAAGTATATAGCGGTAAAGGTTTTGGTTAAAAGAAAAATTTTTAAATTTCAGCGAAAGCATCGGAATATTTGATACCAGCAGAAAGCTCGATAGTGCTGTGATTGCTAATAGTAATATGGGGGAATGAAACATAGCGTGATAAATGGAAAAAAGAACCGTATCCGGTTGCCCGGTTTCCAATACCAGGGGTATAGATAAAATAAATATGGCATTTGCCGGTGTTGGTAGTCCAATGAACTTTTCTTCCTGTTGATTGTCTAAATTAAAAATTGATAATCTTAAAGCAGAAAAAACGGCAATAGAAAATGCCAGATATGGTAAAAACTGTAAAATGCTGTCTTCATTATTTAGGGTTAAAACGGAAATAGAATTATTTAAATATTGATAAATAATAGTCGATGGTAAAAAACCGAAACTTACCATATCTGCCAATGAATCAAGATCTTTTCCGATTTTACTGTAAGATTGAAGCAATCGTGCAGTAAAACCATCCAAAAAATCAAATATGGCGGCAAGGGCAGCAAAAATGGCAGCCCAAACATACAATTCAGAAAAAACCTGCACGATTGCCAGAGAACCGCAAAAAAGGTTCATGCTGGTAATAAAATTCGGAATGTTTTTTTTAATCTGCATAAATTTCTTTGTTTTTATTCAGATAGCTTTACTTTCTCAATATAACTTCTTATTTTTGATTATGAAAAACCTTCTCTATGGACGCTTTACATTTTAATAATTATCCTTTAAAAGAAAAAGTATACCTGCTTTTTGAGCATGGTAATGAACTTGCATCCAGGCAGTTTTTGTACTTTAATATCAAATTGTACACATTGTTTGGTTTTTTTGCGGAAGTATGGTATGTACCCAATAACAATAAAATTGAAAAGGTAGAAGTGCTTACTACCGATGAGATTCTTAGCTTGTATAAAAACGAATTTGATATTTCCGAACTGCTGCAATAGCGAACTGCAAAATTAGTATTTTAATTTCCCTTCTGTTCTGCAGCAACTGATTTTTCAAAACTTTTTTCATAAAAACAGGACTTAAAATACATTTTGATTTTAAGTCCTGTTTTTCTTGTACCTGATTATATGCTTGTACCTGTTTGTATGCCTGCAAATAAATATGAATTTCTCTGACTATTTCGTCTCAAATCAACCGAGTAAATATCTCTTATGATAAACCCAATTGTATTCTGGTATATCTGATGATAATATCTTTTACTACCTCAAACAGTTACTTCGAATACGATTCGCAAGGGTTGTTGAGAAAGCATCAGATGTTTGTTTGCATTTTTAAGCGAATGTACCTCATCAAAGATTCAATAAAATAGTAATCGGCATAGGTAAGGGGTACATCTACCTCCGAATCTCCGGGAAGATGCCCGACACTATGTTTAAGAATGAAATTTCCGTTTTCACCAGGTTCTGCCAGATATTGATCCTCAGAAAGTGTAGCAAGTATTTTTTCTGCAGAACGAAAATAAAAATCTGAGGATTCTCCTTCAGTAAATGTGCTGAGCTCAAGTAATGCAGAAGCCATTATGGCGGATGCGGATGCATCTCTCAGTGCATCTGGAATATTGGATGCATCAAAATCCCAGTATGGTATATTGTCTTCTGGCATGTTAGGATGATTGAGGAGGAAGTTGGCAATGTTTTCCGCTTTTTCAAGAAAGGCAGGATCTTTTGCCTCTCTGTACATCATGGTAAATCCATAAAACCCCCATGACTGACCGCGTGCCCATGCAGATTCATCTGAGTAACCCTGGTGTGTAACCTTTTCCAGCACTTCACCAGTCTCAGGATCATAATCTACAACATGATAGCAACTATGATCCTCACGATAATGATTTTCGAGTGTAGTAAAAGAATGATCAAGGGAAATTTTCTCGTATTGATTATTTGATGATTCCTGATGTGCCCACATTAAAAGTTCGAGATTCATCATGTTATCAATAATGACTGGGTATTGCCATTTATCGCTCCAATCCCATGATTTTATGCAACCTACAACCGGATTGTATCTCGTAGACAGAGATGCTGCTCCCCGCAGCAAAACGTCAGCATAGTCTTCATTTCCTGTAATGCGCAATCCATTCCCATAACTACAATAAAGCATAAAACCTACGTCATGATCGTTGGTGACATTTTTTACGGGATCCAGGAGTAAGGTACGCTTGAGGGCTTCATTCAAAAAAGTTTCGTCTCCGGTATGTTCATACAAATACCATAAACTACCAGGATAAAAACCACTGGTCCACCAGTATATGTTGCTATATATCATTGTATCGCCCTGAAATGTACGGGGTAAAACGCTATCTGGTAAGGTGTTGATCATCCTTTTGTATTGCTCGCCAGCTCTTTCAAGCGATGCCTCTGCTTTTTCTACTGAAAAAATCTCATTTTTACCTTTAGATTCTCCACAACCGGATAGCATTATGAATAATCCGAATATCACTAAAAATAATTTATTCATATTTATCATTGTTAAGGGATAAGATTTATATCACTGCAAATTAGTAGATGCTAAATTTCAGTGGTTTTGAAAGTGCTTCTGCATCTTTCTCCAGGATATCAGGTAAAGCGTTTTCAGAAGCAAATTCCTTGTTTGATAATTCCCAGGTAGCATAAAATCTGAATTGCAGAGGATCAGATTCGGGTATACTCATTTCAGCTGTAAAAGTATCGGTAATGGGACCGGGAAGAGTATCCGTATGAGCATATTGCTTAAAGTATTCTTCAGGAATAAGTAATCCCATCCCAAGGTGTTCATTTTCAATAGACTGTCTTCCAAAGGTTGACATCGCCACATATCCGTTTTCAAAATTCTGGAATTTTACTTCCTTGTCATCCAGGTCTAAGGTGGTAATACCTGTTACCAGGTTGAGGTCGTTTTTGTTACCGGAAATTTCTACCTCACTGACGTAGTACCACGCACCACCGTAGATTGTAACAGTGTGAATAATTGAAATATTTTTTCCTTCTAACTCCCAATTGTCAAAATAAAACTTTACAATAGACCTGAGTGGTCCGTCGGCAACAATTTCAACGCGTCCTTCAGAGTCAGGTCCTAAAGGATACAACCCTTCCTCTGTTTTTATAGCCAATGATCCTGCACCGAGTGATGTGCCAACTTTTAATATATCCATACCCCATGTTTGCAATTGATGATAGTCTTCATCAATGCCAACACTGTCAAGAGACATAAGCGAGGTCGTTTTACCAAAAATGTCAATACCATTGCGGTAATCAAGGTAATTTCTAAATCCCACAAGATCATTTTCCCATGCGGGTCCTTCCATTTGGAATTTCCCGCCAGCTTGCCCCTGCTCTTGATCAATGCGTTTGGCTTCTTTTAGTGCAGTATAATTTCCGTTCTCATCAATGGCCGCTAAACGTGCATTACTTCTTGAATCCAATACAGGAATATTTTCTGCGGAAACCAGTATGATGTCGTATATTCTTTCACTATCAGGTTCCATATCAATGAGAAAGAATAATTCATCCCATTTACCATCGCCATCAAGGTCGTCGGTTTGGGGGGATATATTGCCGAATGTCTCAGAGTAGAACATAGGATATTCATCCTCAGGAATAGTACCCATTTCCTTCTCAAGTGATGCTCTTTTTATTACGATGGGTTCATCCACACGGGTTAGCGAAGATTCATTCTCAATTACGATTCGATTATCAGGTTCTGTGGCGCAACTCCACAAAAACATGAGCGCTGAAATAATCCAAAAAATTGCTTTCATAAGGGATGGTTTTTAAATTTATTCGCCATAGGGTTTTCCTATAGTCGCCAGTATTCCTCCGTCAACATATACCACATGTCCGTTTACAAAGTCAGATGCAGCAGAAGACAGGAAAATAGCAGCACCCTGAAGTTCTTCGGGTTCACCCCAGCGTCCTTCCGGTGTACGGTTTATAATAAAATCATTAAACGGATGTCCGTCAACCCTGATAGGTTCTGTTTGAGCCGTCGCAAAATATCCTGGTCCTATGCCGTTGCTTTGAATTCCATATTTTGCCCATTCGGTAGCCATGCTGCGGGTAAGCATCTTGAGTCCTCCTTTAGCGGAAGCATAGGCTGATACTGAATTGCGACCCAGTTCGCTCATCATAGAGCACATATTAATAATTTTACCTCTTGCATTTCTTTTTATCACTCTTGAGGCAAATGCTTTTCCCATTATAAAAGGCCCCACAAGGTCAACATCAACAACATCCCTGAATTCTTCAACGCCCATTTCCAGTATAGGTATTCTTTTGATAATGCCTGCATTATTCACCAAGATATCAAGCGGTGCAACTTCTTTTTCAATCAGGTCCATATGATCTGATACCGCTTTTTCCTCTGTTACATCAAAAACATAACCCGTTGCGTCAATACCTGCCTTTTTGTATTCTTTCAGCGCATCATCAACTCTCTTATCCGTGCGGTCATTAATCACAATTCTTGCTCCCGCAGCGCCTAAGCCTTTTGCAATGGCCATCCCTAATCCATGTGTAGCACCCGTAACAAGTGCTGTTTTGCCTGATAAGTCAAATAATTTCAATGACATAGTATTTTATTTTTGTTCGTTTCTTAATAAATGATCATGATTGGTTTATAAGGTAGTGAACAGCATTTTCCTGGTTACTATCAGTCCAGAAAAATGCTGTTCCTTTTAAGAGATAAAATTATCTGATATCTCTAATATCTGCTTTGTCCATGTCGGCATAGTCCAGATTTTCTCCTGCCATTCCCCAAATAAAAATATAGTTAGATGTTCCGGCAGCGGCGTGAATAGACCATGAAGGTGATAGCACGGCATCGTGGTTTTTCATCCATATCGGACGTGTTTCATGGGGTTGTCCCATAAAATGGCATATGGCCTGATCATCGGGTACTTCAAAATAGAAGTATGCTTCCATACGTCTTGAATGAACGTGGGGTGGCATGGTATTCCATACACTGCCGGGTTTTAATATGGTCATGCCCATCTGTAACTGGCAGGTTTCAACGATTTCATTTACAATCAGTTTGTTTATGGTGCGGTCATTGGAAGACTCCAGTGAACCCAGGTTGATCTGTTTGGCATCAGCAAGGGTTACATGTTTATCAGGGTAATTTTTATGTGCAGGTGCACTATTAAAATAAAAAGTGGCAGGTTTTGAACTATCTTTACTGGCAAAGGATACATTTTTGTCTCCCATTCCTACATAAAGTGCTTCCTGGTATTTTAATTCATATGATTTTCCATCAACGATCACTTGACCGGTATTTCCTACATTGATAATACCCAGTTCCCTTCGGTGTAAAAAGTGATCTGCTTTGATAGGATCAATGGTTTCCAGGACGACATTTTTATCAACCGGAACTGTTCCACCTACGATATAGCGGTCGTACATGCTGTAAACCAGGTTGATCTCGTCTTTCTTCATGAAGTCAGTGACCAGGAATTCATCCCTGATTCGCTGGGTATCATATGTTATAAAATCTGTGGGGTTTGTTGCGTATCTTATTGTGTAATTTACCATAGGGTTTCTATTTATAATTAAAAAAGTAATACAATCGATTGTACAAAATTATAAGTTTCGGGGATAAAATCAAAAAAATTAATGTTCTTTTATCGAAGATTTTCTTATAATAAGTTCAGGACTTAAAACGATGGTGCGTGGTAAGAAGTCAACGTTTTGAATTTCAATTTGTTCAATAAGAAGCTTTGCAGCCTGACGACCGATGTCAAAGGCATGTTGATCTATGGATGTAAGGGGTGGTTCGAAAAAAGAATTCCAGGGTTCGTTGGCAAATCCTGTAACAATCAAATGCTCGGGAACTGAAATATTATGTTTTTTTGCGCATAGGATTGCGCCCAAAGCCGAGTAGTCTCCGGAAGAAAACAAGGCATCAGGTAAATTTTTCCACTTTGCAATTTGGGTCATGGCCTGGCATCCCGTTTCGCGTGTAATGGTATTTTCAAAAACCATGTTTGCATCATAAGGTATGTTATATTTGCTTAAGACATCCATGTAAGCTCTTGTTCTGTTGCGGTATACGTTAATATGTTGTGGTCCTGCAAAATGGGCAATTTTTCTTGCCCCTACTTCAATTAAGTGCTCCATCGCCAAACATCCACCGTAATAATCATCAATCACTACCTTGCTAACCTGCATCGAATCTATTACTCTATCAAAAAATACAAGGGGTAAATTCTTTTTTGTCCATTGCTCAAAATGTGTTGAACTGGTTGTTTCTGTTGAAATGGAGGCAATAAGACCATCTACTTTTCCGTGCATCAGGCTTTTTACCAATTGCTCCTCTTTTTCAAGCGATTCAAAAGTTTGACAAATCAGGGAATTATAACCATAAGAGGTAATAACTTCGTCAATCCCACTCAAAACCGTAGCGAAGAAATGTCTGTCAACCTTAGGTACCATTACACCAATTGTTTTTCCACTTCCTTTTCGTAAACTTGCTGCTCTGAAATCAGGCTGATAATTGTGTTTTTGTGCAAAGTCCTGCACGGCCTTGCGCATCTTTTTGCTGATTCGTGGATTGTCATTCAGCGCTCGTGATACGGTTGAAGAAGTTGTATTCAATTCCTGAGCTATGTCCTTTATCGTTATTTTCTTTCCGGTGCGAGTCATCTGTTTTTTATTTATTTTTTTACCGAACTCTGCCAATATCAGATACTCTGTTCAGCATACAATGATTTTTATTTTCCTAAATTTTAAAAAAAGCAATTATTTTTCTTCTTTTTTCGCCAAAGATAGTTATTTTTGTGCAATCGATTGTATCTAAAAATAAAATTTATGGCACGATTTACACGTATTCAAACCGCACTTGCAATGCAACAAACTGGCATCATCCCAGTATTTTACCATGCTGATCCTGATGTCTGCTTTGAGGTTATAAAAGCATGCTTCAACGGAGGATTGAAAGTTTTTGAATTTACCAACCGGGGTGATTATGCTCATGAAGTTTTTGGTGAGATCAATAAAAGGGTATCACTTGAACTACCACAGGTTGTTTTGGGTTCCGGTTCTGTGTTGGATGCGCCTACTGCCTCATTATACATGCAACTGGGGTCCAATTTTATTGTTTCTCCTGTTTTAAAGGAAGATATGGCCATTGTATGCAACAGACGAAAGGTTTTATGGTCTCCAGGGTGTGGTTCGGTTAGTGAAATATCAAAAGCTGAAGAACTTGGGGCAGAGATTGTGAAAATATTTCCTGGTAGTCAGGTGGGAGGGCCCGAGTTTGTAAAAGCAGTAAAAGGTCCAATGCCCTGGTCGTGCATAATGCCAACCGGTGGCGTAGTTCCCGACGAAGATAATCTTACGGCATGGTTTAAAGCCGGTGTTGCCTGCGTAGGTATGGGTTCACAGTTAATTACCAAAGAGATCATTAAAGATAAAAACTATCGCCTTTTAGAAGATAAAGCCAGAAATGCCTTTTTGTTGTTGAAAAGAATCCGGCGAAAAATGTAATGCATGAAGTTTTAGTTTCTTTCTGCGTTATTATTTAATTTTTTCGCTTCGTTGCAGGAGATGTTATTTTGATTTTGATTCAGGAATACTATCTTTGATAATTAAAGAATATATTTATTTTTGCAAAAATACCTCAGTTATTATGAAGATATATTTGAAGTACGGAATTTTGTTTTTTGTTTTTGCTTCCTTTTTGTTTTTGATTTCCTGCCAGCAAGGTGATCAAACAACCGTTTTAAAACTTGCACATGGTCTTGATCCTTCTCATTCCGTCCATCAGGGCATGGTTTACATGAAAGAAAAAGTTGATGAAAAATCTGGTGGCAAGATGCGGCTAGACATTTATCCGAGTGGACAGTTGGGCTCTGAACGCGAAAATCTGGAAATGCTACAGATTGGAAGTCTGGCAATCACAAAAGTTTCTGCTGCAGTCATGGAAGGTTTTGCTCCCTCTTATAAAATATTTAGTCTGCCGTATATGTTTATTAACCGCGAACACTCGCAAAGGGTTATGGACGGAGATATTGGTCATGAAATACTTACTGAAGGGGAGGAATTTTATCTGCGAGGACTTACATTTTATGATGCCGGAAGTCGCAGTTTTTATACAAAAGAAAAACCTATTGAACATCCTGATGATCTCAGAGGAATGAAAATAAGAGTGATGCCTAGTCCTACAGCTGTAAATATGATTCGAACCTTGGGAGGATCTCCCACGCCCATTTCGTGGGGCGAATTATATACTGCACTGCAGGGGGGGGTTGTAGATGGTGCCGAAAATAATCCTCCCAGTTTTTACCTTTCTCATCATTATGAAGTATGTAAATATTATTCATTAAACGAGCATGCTACTATTCCTGATGTTTTGCTCATTAGTACAAAAATATGGGATAATCTAACCGAACAGGAACAAATATGGTTGCAGGAGGCTGCCGATGAAAGTGCTGTCCATCAAAGGGAATTGTGGATAGAATCTGAAGAAAACTCTCTGAAAATGGCCAAAGAGGGGGGAGTAGAGATTTCTTATCCTGATAAAGAACCTTTTATTGAAGCAGTGCAACCTATCTATGAGGATTTAAAAAAGGATACAAGATTGTGGAGTGTAATAGAAAGAATCAGAGAATTGGAATAATATCTTTTTTGAAAAAATAAACAGGGAGCAATGCATGCTTGCCTGAGTAAGATATGGTTTATAAGAAAATGAACAATTATAGAATTGTTGTCAATGAGTTTTTAAAAGA
>CAZPVB010000052.1:10942-20981 GCA_964589855.1 uncultured Bacteroidales bacterium | reverse complement strand
AAAAAATCAGATAGCGGAGGAAGAAGCACAAACTATGAATTAACAGAATTAGAATAAAAAAATCAATCCCTGCTGGTAATAATGCGTATAACCATTTGCGCCACAGGGGTATAGTAAGGTTTTTTGCTGACAGGGTATTTTTGTACTTTTACAAATAGGGTTGGCGTAAACTCGCAACTGGTCATACGCTAGCCATTGTTCACAAGCGGAGAAAAAACACCGATTTAGACAAATCTGCTACAAAAAGAAAAAATAGGAAAAAGCCAACCATGTACTGAGTTTTCTTGCTGACACTAATTAAAAAAACGTGAATAATACTGTAGGTACGGTTCTGCGAGGGGCTGGGTGAATCAGCCATCCTGACTCAAATAATCAGCAACCAATCCGAGGGGCTTCGACCGCTCCATGGGTTTTTAGACCCAATTCAATAATTCATATGTTTCAGAAAAGAAACATCCATGACATGCCTGAACAATTCTTGCCTTTTACAAAAAGAGTTTTTATCAGGTGCGCTGTCATGGATGTATCAGATAATCATTTTACAGGTGAAATACTTTACCGCCTGCGAGCACTTCCTGGTTTTTATCATCAAAAGTTACATACTGGCCTGTACGCATAGCGGCGGTAACCATGATGTTGGCAATGGAGTGTTCGTAACCAGCTTTTACCGGTGCGTTGGGTTCTTTTCGGTTTCGTACACATTCCATCCAGTTTCTCATGTGCATGGTTGTAAGAGGGTCTGAACCCATATTGGCATCGGCCGAAACCTCAATACCTGGTAAATCTGTTTCAGGTAATTGATTGGGCTCCATGTCCATGGCACTGGCATGACGTTCAGAAAGTCCACCATTGCTGTTAATTTTATTGGTTGCCAGGTTGAGTGTTCCACCATTAGAGAAATAAAGTTCTTTGACACCACCGGCCGAGTTGGTAAACCTGGAGGAGTAAACCACCTGAAAACCTTTAGATTTATCATCTTTCGGACCATAATCAAACACGGCTGTCATGGTATCAAAGTTTTCTCTTCCGTCTTTCCAGAGGTATATACCGCCGTTTGCTGCCACACTTCTCGGGTGGCTGTATCCGCTAAACCAATGTACGGTATCGATCTGGTGTGCCATCCACTGCCCGGGAATTCCGGATGAGTAGGGCCAGAAGAGTCTGTATTCCAGATACTTTCTTGGGTCCCATGGTTCATAAGGGCGATTCATCAAATAGCGTTTCCAGTCGGTATCCGATTCCTTAATGTTAGGAGTAAGCTCGGGTCTTCTCCAGCGGCCGGGTTGATTAACGTTCCAGGTCATTTCTACCATGACTATATCCCCAAATTTACCTTCTTTGATATACTTATCTGCTGCATGGTAGTTTGGGCCGCTGCGTCGCTGAGAACCGATGGTTACTATTTTGCCGGTTTTTTCAACGGCTGCTCTGGCTTTGCGATTGTCTTCCATGGTTTCCGCAAATGGTTTCTCCACATAAGCATCGCGCCCTGCCTCTACCGCCTCAATAGTATGCAGCGCATGCTGAAAATCGGCAGTGGCAATGATCACGGCATCTACATCATCCCGGTCGTACAATTCTTCATTGTTGCGGCAAAGGGCTACTTTGATATCTTTTTCGTCGAAGTAGGATTTTGCCTCATCGCGTCTGCGGTTCCAGATATCGGAAACGGCAGTGATGGCGAAGTTAAGGTCGGGTGCTTGGCTGAGCAATGCAGGTATTAAAGAATATTTGCTACGGTCGGCAAATCCAACAATACCAACATTGATCCGGTCATTAGAGCCGATAATGTTATTGTAGGCACTGGCACTGAGTCCCATACCCCCAAGCGTTATCCCGGTAGCGCCCACGGCCATGTTTTTGACAAATTTTCTTCTCGATTGTTTCATAATTTGAAGTTTTTGTTAATGAATAGATAATTAAATGCTAATGAATATGATTTTAAAACACATGTAAAGGTATTTTAGTTTTAAACAGATCATGAATTTATGATTATCTGGCATTAATGGTAATGCCAGGCAGATCGTCGGTTCTGAATGGCGATGCGGGTAATCCTTCGGCATTATAAAGGTTGGCATCTTCAGGATTGTTTCCCCAGGCGTATCTGACATGGACAGGATCTTTTATTTTTTCGTTATATACCACTACTTCCTTACCCTCAATATATGCTTTGGCCCAATGAAAAACATTGTTGTTGTCAGCAATGGCAAACCCTTTTAAATATCCGTATTTATCTTTTACCCTTAGTCCTCCACCCGTATGATCGAATTGGATTCTGACCTTATCATCCTCTATCATCATAGATTTATACATAGGACCGGAATGTACTATATTTTTATTGTAGGTGATTTTCAGGGCATTCAATGCCAGACGTTTTCCCACATCTTGTTTATTGCGCGGATGAATGTCGTCTGCCTCTCCGATATCAATGGCCACCGCCATTCCGGTTTTGGGCAATGAAAGTGCCATGGTTTGTGCTTCTCGCAATTCAGCCCATTGGCTGTCAACAGGTTTCAGATCGGCATCCATAAAATTTGCCAATTGAACAAAAAAGAAGGGCAACTCCGGATCGTTCCATTGTGTTCTCCAGTCGTTGATCAGTGCAGGGAAAATTTCACGATACTGGTATGCCCGGGAGGCATTGGATTCTCCCTGGTACCATATCACGCCTTTGATCTGAAAATCGGTAAAAGCATTGATCATGCCATTAAACAGAAGAGTGGGGTGCATATTGGGGCCGCTTCTGACCGCTGGTGGACTTTCGGTTTCAATGCCTACAGCATATTTCCAGTTTCCTGCAAGGGGTATCCTTTCAGCAGACGCGAATATATGCATGTCTTCTTCTTTTTCTGCCCATAATCCGCCGCCTCCACCGGTGTCAATTACCCTTACAGCAATGGTATTGGTACCTGGTTTCAGATTTTTGGCCGGTACCTCATATTTACGAATATCAGCATATTTATCAAGGGTTTTTCCTGCCAGAACCCCATTGATGAAGGTATAATCGCTGTCATCAACAGGTCCCAGATTGACGATTATATTTTGTGATGCCTGTTCTTCTGTAAGGGTAAAAGTTTTTCTAAACCAAACCACGCCGTCCAGGTCAGCAAGTCCTTGTTGTTCCCATAATCCGGGAAGGGTCATGGTTTTCCATGCGGTATCTTCAAAATCAGGATGTTCCCAGTTTTGTTGCATTCCCAGGTCATTTTTTTCTATTTTTTCTATCCATTCCCGGTTTTTTCTTTCTGCTTCCTTTGCCATTTCTTCAGGTTCCATATCCGGAGGGTTGCTCATTACATCCTTAAAGTCATCCAGTTCGAGCATTGATTCCTTACTCATCCAGGTTTCGGCAATAGTTCCGCCCCAGGAGGAGTTGATTAGTCCGATGGGAACATCCAATTCCTTGTGCAGGTGCCTGCCAAAAAAGTATGCTACAGCAGAGAAAGAGGGAATATTTTCCGGTGTACATTCCTGCCAGCTGGTTGTTTCCAGATCATCAAGGGGAGTTATGCTCATCTTTCTTTCTACATCAAAAAGTCGTATTTCCGGGTGGTTGGCCATTTGAATTTCTTCATCCGGATTATCAGAACGTGATACCGGCCATTCCATGTTTGATTGTCCGCTGGCCAGCCAAACATCACCTACCAGCACATTGGTAAAATGCAGTTGGCTGTTTTTTCCTTTTACCAATATCTCAAGGGGTTCTCCTGTCTGCAAGGGATCAATTTTTACAGACCATTGTCCGTTTTTGCCGGCGCGCGTGGTTTTAGTCTGATCTCCAATAGTTATTTTTACTCTTTCGCGCGAATCGGCCCATCCCCAAAAGGTAAGTTCCTTATTTCTTTGCAATACCATATGATCACTAAATATGGCAGGCATGCCAACTTCGGCGAAAATGCCCAGAGGGAATGTAATCAGGAGCAGCAATAGAACAAATTGTATTGTATTTGTTTTTACCGGTTGTTGATGCTCATTTCCTTTCATGTTGCTTAAAATTAAAGTCTTTAATGTAATAATCACTTTAGAAGTACCAGAGAATGTAGAATGTTGTTCTTTATTTTGTTTTTGACCGGTCAAACCTTCGGTAGTTTTTTTACCATATCTTCCGAAATGTAGTTCTCATAGTGCATGCATACGTCAGAGGCAAATTCAATGCCATAAGAAATAATCTTTTCCCATTGATTTTTTGTCAATTCAGTGAGCTGATTTCGGTTGATTTTTTCTTTTATCAAACCAAAAATGATCCCGGCATTGAAATTATCGCCTGCTCCAATGGTGCTTAAGGGTTTGATCTGTTTTACAGGAAATTCTGCTTTGAGTTCCGTAGTGTTCAGAAAAACTTTCTCAGCGCTTTTGGTCATGATTAGAACTGGCAGGCGTGTTCCTGTTTTTTTTCTTACCTCTTTAATGTCTTGAGTAAAAAAAATATTTTGAAAATCTTCATTACTGCCTCTAACAATATCTGCCATAGAAACATTTTCCCTGATATAGGGCATCAGGTCAGCAAGTTGGCTGGCATGAGGTTTTCTGAAGTTGGGGTCGTAAATGATCAGGGCTCTTTGTCGACGGGCTTTGTCAACCAGTTTAAATATTTTTGATCTAACGTGAGGGTCAATGCCAAAAAAAGAACCAAATATCAGGATGTCGTCACTGGTAAAATCGGGCAAGGTTATCTGCATTCTTTGATTAGGGTGTGTTTTATAAAAAACATAAGATGCATCATTTTTCTGATCGAGAAAAGCCATGGCTATTGATGTTTTTCCGTCCTGATGCTGAAAAACATGTTCGGTGTTTACATTGTTTTCTTTCAAAAAAGTATCCACCAGGTTTCCTACTTCATCGTTTGCATATTCGCTGATAAAAAAAATATTGATACCAGCCCTGCCCAAAGAAACGGCACTGTTAAGCATAGAACCGCCTGGTTTTGCTTCTTTTACCTGCGATTGTTTGAATATAATATCGAGAACGGTTTCGCCAACGGCATATACTTTTTGCATAAATTCGGTTTTTTAACCCATAAAATTAAACTTTTTTTCATGAAGTAGGGGCGTTATAACGTTTAAAAATTCATCAGAAAACCTACAAATGTTTTTCAGGATATGTATTTCGCCTTTTTTTGCTTCTTCGAAAAAGGAAATGTCTCCGGGAAAATAATTTCCCTGCTCATCTGTTGCCCTGAAGAGAAACCCTGCCCGCAATGCCTTCAAAATATGATTGAATTTTTTATGATGGTTAAAAGCGCCATTCAAAGGTGTTGTAAAACGGTCTTCGGGGCCTAACTTTCGGTAAAGATCGCATCCCACCCGGAATATGGTATCTTTTAAAGCCCGGTTGGCAAACCGTTCGAGCAGATCGTTGATATGCTGGTTTAGATGCTGATCAGAAAACTCTCCCGGGTACAAATGTTGAAGTATTTCGGCGGACTGATGCATAGCAGCAAGTGTTTGTTCTCTAACCTCTGCATCTTCCATACATTCATAAATGTACCTGTATTGGTTGTTTTTGGCAAAACCCAGATAAGCAGCTGAAGAATGCCCCAGATTATGCACAAATAGTTTTCTGTCTACCCAGGCTTTTATGTTTGCTTTGGGATGGAGATCCCGAACTTGCGGTATGTTATTTTTAAAACCTGAACGGGAAACAATCAGATCGTTATAGGGTTCGGCAAAGATCTGCAGAGGGTCTTCTTTCATGTCTTTGATTGTCATCACCGGTACCATTTTTCCAATGCTTGTTTCAATCAATCCGGTCATATTTTCCACCGGGAAATCCTTACCCAATAACTCTTTCAACCGGTTTTTAATGAAAGCATCGGTATTGCGCATATTTTCAGCAATGATGATATCCAGCGGCCATTCTCCATGAACCTTTCTTCTTCTTTGCAATCCTTCAGCCAGCAGCGGTATGGCCGAAGGCAATCCCTGTTGTCCTACCGACAGACTTACCAGGTGGGCATTTGAAACTGCTTCTGCAACTTTTTCTTTGTCGGATAAACAGATACCTCTCAGATTATCTATGTATAGAGAAGAATCACCGGCATTGCTTTTTATTACGATCTTATACTTCTTTTGTTGGTTAAGCAGGTCAATCATCGAAGTGTTGACATCTATGAATGTAAGATTATATCCTGCTTTGCCAAAAACCTGACCAATAAAAGAACGCCCAATTTTGCCTGCTCCAAAGATCACAATGGATTTTTCGTTGTTTTGCATTTTCATGATGATTTTGACGGAAAGTGTTGTTAAAATGCTATCTGCAATTGGATTGCTAAAGTAGTATTTTTTGCGGGTTGGTCGGAGAGAAAATAAAGAACAATTTTCAAAAAATGTTGTTACATCAATTGTTTAAATCAATTTATCTAATAAAAAATCAATTTTATGACAACAATAAAAGCAGGCGATAAAGCACCAGATTTTAAAGGGAAAGATCAAAATGGTAATGATGTAAGTTTGACTGATTTTGCAGGCAACAAGCTGGTCATTTATTTTTACCCCAAAGACAATACTCCCGGATGCACCTCGCAGGCATGCAATCTGCGCGACAATTATGATTTGCTTCTAAGCAAAGGTTATAAGGTGTTGGGCGTTAGTGCTGATAGTGAAAAGTCGCATCAAAAATTCATTGAGAAAAATTCTCTGCCTTTTCCTTTGATTGCCGATACCGAAAAAGAAATCATCAAAGCATACGGTGTTTGGGGTCCCAAAAAATTCATGGGCAAGGAATATGATGGCATTCATCGTACCACTTTTGTAATTGATGAAAACGGGGTGGTTGAAGAGGTCATTGAAAAAGTAAAAACCAAAGATCATACTGCCCAGATCATTGAATAAATAATCTATGATTGTTGGATTGTTGGATTGTTTTTATCAGTAAACTTTTGATTTTTTTCAATCCAACGGTCCAACATCCCTTAAACCTTAGCTATACAATTACAATTCATTTCACATATTACTAACAGCTTTTTTCTTCCTTCCTCATTACATCCAGACCCCAAATCCCGGAATTACTCTTTTCCTATTGCGATTTACAACCCGTCATTTTATTCTCATCGAAAAGTATTTTATAACTTCTTCACTTGATTTTTTTTCCATAATTTTTTAAATTTAATCAGGTATAAATTTAAAAATCAGGGGACATGAGTTGGAAAGACTATTTTTACTACACCAAAACGGAAAGAAACGGTATAATTGTTCTTTTCGTGCTTATTCTTTTGGTTATTTTTTTGCCCTTCACCTATCCTTATATTTTTAAAAGTGAAGCAATAGATTTTTCTGATTTTGATCGCAAAGTGAGAGAAAGTAATAAAATTCAAGAGGAGTACCTTGCTGCTTTGGAATCTGCCAAAGCCAGGTCTGCGGCACGGAGTTATGAAAAAGAAAAAGAAAAAGAAAAAGAAAAATTGAATTTAACCCCCTTTGTTTTTAATCCCAATACGCTCGGAAAAAATGGATTTGAAAAAATGGGGTTGCCAGAATGGGTGATAAATAACATTGTAAATTACCGGGAAGCCGGTGGACGCTTCAGATACCGCGAACAGTTGAAAAATATTTATACCATCAACGACGAACTATACGCACAGTTGGAAGATTTTATTGATTTGCCCAAAGAAAAAGACATCCCGGTAGTCAATCCTCAAAAAATATCACATGCAAAAGATACTTTTCCTTCGCAAGATAAACCTGTGAGATTTGCGGATGTGGTAATTGAGATGAATACATCTGATACGCTACAGTGGCAAAAGTTAAGAGGGATTGGACCGGTTTTCAGCAAAAGAATTGTTGCCTACCGCGAATTATTGGGCGGATATTATGATGTGAATCAACTAATGGAAGTGTATGGCATGGATTCGGTTAGATATAATCAGATACTTCCTCATTTGGAAATTGATACACTGAATCTGAGAAAAATAGATTTGAATACTGCTGATTTTGTTACCCTTGTAAGGCATCCTTATTTGAACAGAAACCAGGTAAACTCTATCCTGAAAATAAGACAAACCCATGGAAATTATAAGATCCCTTCTGATATAAAAAAATCTCACCTGATCTCCGATTCCCTTTATAATAAAATAAGACCTTATTTGAGTGTCCAGTGAAAATTTTAAAACATTATTTGAGGGGGAAAGAATAGATATTATTTTGTTTTACAGGTGGTTATTTTCGCTAAATTCTTCCCTAAGAAAACATAATTCGGGTGAGATGCAAACCGTTGCACAATCTATGAAATATTTTTGAACTTTCTCTTTTAAAAGGTTAAACAAAATCAAAATGGTATTGTTATTTAGACAAAGTCTTAATTAAAATAGGGCAAAATCATTAATCATTCTTTCAAACAATTGAAACTTAAAACCATCGGAACCATGGCAAAAAGCATGAAATTTATTTTGGCAGGATTTTTATTTTCAGGGTTGTTTATTATATCCTGTAATCCTGCAACAGAAAGCAGAGAAGAAAAAAAAGACCAGATCGTAGAAGATTTGGAATCAAATTCAGAAACTAACAATTTAGAAATTAAAAAATTAAACTTACCTATGGAAAACGGAAAACACACTTTACCAGGTTTAGATTATGCATACGATGCATTAGAACCCAACATTGATGCACAAACAATGGAAATCCACCACACCAAGCATCACCAGGCATATATTAACAAGCTGAATGATGCCATTGAAGGTACAGACAAGGCCAACATGGATCTGGAAGATATTCTGAAAAACATCAGTCAGCATCCTGTTGGAGTAAGAAACAATGGAGGTGGACACTGGAATCATACTTTCTTTTGGAAAATAATGTCGCCCGATGGCGGTGGCAAACCAGGCGGAAAATTGCTTTCTGCAATTGAAAGTAAATTTGAATCATTTGAAAAATTTCAGGAAGAATTTAACAATGCCGGTGCTACACGTTTTGGTAGCGGATGGGCATGGCTGGTAGTTGATGGCAATGGCGAACTTCAGGTTACCAGTACACCCAACCAGGACAACCCACTGATGGATGTTGCCGATGTTAAAGGTAATCCTGTTTTGGGCGTTGATGTTTGGGAACATGCCTATTACCTGAAATATCAAAACCGTCGTCCGGATTACCTTAACAGTTTCTGGAACGTAATAAACTGGAAAGAAGTTGAAAGATTATACGATGAATTAGTTCAATAATTTTGATTAAGGGTGATGACAAACCGGTATTCGAAAGGATACCGGTTTTTTTTATTCACATATGACTGAAATGAGACACAGAAGTACTTTCCCTGATAATTTTTTGACTATTTTCGTTGTCAGTATGATAACATGTTCCTGTAAATGATTGCTATACATTCAGAAAAGAACCATTTTCTTTTTGTCTTTAATCGATTTCAAAAAATAAACACAAGTGGCACTGGAGAAAGCATTTGGTAATTTAACCCGTGAAATATTTGAAAGTATTTTTAATGAATACTATGCTCCTCTGTGCAGGTTTGCTGCCGGATACCTTTCTGACCAAGACAGTTCGGAAGAAATTGTACAACAAGTACTTATAAACCTATGGGACAGACGTGACAGCCTCGACACCGACAAATCCATAAAAAGTTACCTCTTTACCTCTGTAAAAAACAGGTGTCTGAACCACATCAGAGACCACAAAAAATTCAGAAACCGTTATCTTGATCTTGATAGCGAATGGGATATTCCGGTCGATGAAAAGTATATTAGCATTGAAAAAGATGTTGAAAGACTGGTAAAAGATGCACTTGAGAAATTACCGGAAAAATGCAGGGAAATATTTATATTATGCCGGTTTGAAGAAATGAAGTATAAAGAAGTTGCAGATCATTTACAAATATCGCCTAAAACGGTTGAGGCACAAATGTCGAAAGCACTCAAAATATTAAGAGAAGAACTGAAGGATGTTTGGATGATTATTATACTTTTTCATATATTCCCTAATTAAAAAATTGTCATTCACATAAGGGTAAATTCAAAATTATGTGTTTTACTCATGAAGAAATAATCTGATCATTGATAATAATATGGTAAACAGAGTAATTTAAAAATTCAATGATAATT
>CAZPVB010000052.1:0-10842 GCA_964589855.1 uncultured Bacteroidales bacterium | reverse complement strand
TAACTTTTCGAACCCATGAATCATAATACCTCAGATAATAACATAGAAGAACTCATTGCAAAATATCTTGCAGGAGAAACATCTTCTGCTGAGGAGTTATTGATTGAAGAATGGGTAAAAGCAAGTGATGATAACAGGAAATATTTTCATGATTTAAGAAAGAACTGGAGAATGGTCAAAACAGGATCCCTTCAATTTGACCATAGCAAAGCCTGGGATAAAATTTCTGATCAAATAAATAAAGATGACAACAGAGAAAAAGGGTCAACCAGGATTGTTCCTTTCTACAGATCGAAAGTAATATGGAGAGTTGCTGCAACTGTCGCCCTGATCGTTGTTGCTATGTATTCTTATATTTTCATAACACAAACAAGACAACACAGGATTGTAGCTGAATCTACACCTGCAGAAACAGAATTAAAAGATGGTACAAGCGTTACGGTAAACAGGGCATCAACCCTTTCCTACCATGCAAACTATGGTAAAGATAGCAGAAAAGTCAGTCTTGAAGGTGAGGCCTATTTTGAAGTTGAAAAAAAACCTGAAAAGCCCTTTATTGTTGAAGCCGATGATATCAAAATCAGGGTAATTGGTACTTCATTTTTGGTAAGATCATTTGAAACTGACACAACAGTGAGCGTTTCAGTAACCACAGGAGAAGTGGCAATGATTGCACAGAACAGAGATACACTGTTGCTGGCGGCCAATCAAACCGGAATATATTCAAAGAGCACTGGTACGTTCTCCCTTGAAATATCACAAAACCCTAATCTTTTATCCTGGAAAACATTACATCTTGACTTTTACAATACAGGATTGAAAGAGGTTTTCAAAACCCTTGAACATACTTATGGAGTGCAATTCGTTTTGAATGACGAGAACCTTGATTCCTGCAAACTGACTGCCATTTATAGTAACAAATCATTAACTGATGTTTTGGCAATACTTAGGGCAACATTTTCACTCCGTTTTTCCAAAACCGGAGATAATACAATAACTGTTTACGGCACACCATGCAATTAGTAAAGATCTGAGTACCCAATCTTCTATGTTGAGAATTTCTCTGATATTTTTATTGATCATCATTGGGCATTTTGCTTCAGGGCAGCGTAATATCCTTGAGCAAAGACTGACGATACAACTCAGGCAAGTTACCGCCAAACAGATACTTGATGAAATATCCACTGAAACAGGTATTCACTTTTCCTATAACTCCAGTATACTTGATCCGGATGAAAAAATTGATTTTATTTTAACGAACGAAAGTGTTGAAAATGCCATGGGGTTATTTTCCAAATACTTTCCCGTTGAATATACGGTTGTTAAAGACCAGATTGTATTGCATCAGAGAAAAGAAGATATTTTGCTGGTCAGAAAAAATCAATATACCATCAGTGGGGTAATTACAGATAGTTTATCCGGCGAAACCCTTCCCGGAGCGACCGTGATCATTAAAAATGAACGAAAGGGAACCACATCAAATGCTTATGGTTTTTATTCCCTCACCCTGCCCGGGGAATCCTATGAATTGATTTTCAGCTATGTTGGTTATGAAATGAAAATAGTTCCGGTTGAAATCAATCAAGATATCAGAATGGATATTTCGTTAGCAACAAACAACACCCTGCTTGCAGAAGTTATTGTAGAAAAAGACGAAAATGTTAATGATCTGATGCAGGGAAATGAAGGATTACTTCGTATAAACCCGGCAGATATGGAGCTGATGCCTGAGTTTGCCGGAGAAAACGGATTGATCAAAAGTTTACAATCTTTACCTGGCATACAAACCCATAGTGATGCCTCTTCATTTTTCTTTGTGAGAGGCGGTAATAAAGATCAGAATTTTATCCTCATTGATGAGGCGCCTGTTTATAATCCAGCTCACCTTTTTGGTATTTATTCAGTCATTATTCCGGATGTTGCCAAAGAGATCAATATTTACAAGGCAGATTTGCCAATCAGGAACACCGGAAGACTTTCAGGACTGATCGATATCGTGACCAGAGACGGTAACATGAAGGATTTTAATGTAGAAGGCAACATCAATCCCCTGATGTACCGGTTTTCTGTTGAATCACCTCTGGTTAAAGACAAAGTTTCCTTTTTCACCTCTTACCGGAGATCAAATTTTGAATGGTTATATCGTCGGGAATCTGAAAACGTAAACCTGTACATCAATGATTTTAATTTTAAGATCAATTGGATTGCCAATCAAAACAACCGGTTTTATCTTTCTTTTTTTTCCGGTCAGGATAATTACACTGAGAGCAATGAATCGGGCAACAGCAACTCAGGGATTTCATGGATGAACCACACCCTGACCTTCAGATGGAATCATATTTTTTCAGGAAAATGGTTTGGAAACGCCACACTTTATTCAAGCAACTACGATTACAATTTATTCCCGGGAGGTGAAATACCATGGCAATCAGGAATATCAGATATTGGTTTTAAATATGATCTGTCATGGTACAGTTCACCGGATTTGACGTGGCGATTTGGTTTTTCACACGTGGCTCACGAAATCAATCCGGGTAACTTGATGGGATTGGATGAAAATGTACGTCAATTTGTACCCGAGGTATTTGGAGGAAATCCAACAAACACTGTTTTCTATGCACAAAGAGAAAAAACTCTTAATGATAAGTGGGAGTGGAAGGCTGCAGCTAGCCTACCCTTCTGGGTGCAGCGTGGGCCACTGAAAATTTATCCTGACAAAGAAAGCGGCAGGACGCATCAGGATACTATGATTTTTAACGATGGTGAAATAGTATCTACTTACGTAAGACCCGACATCAGATTTAGTGCGGGATATCAAATATCTGACCGTACAATAACCCGGATAAGCTGGGGACTTTACCACCAGAATCTTCATCTGCTCTCAAATTCAGTTAGTCCATTCTCCTCTTTCGAAGTTTGGATGCCTTCCGGGAATAAAATCAAACCTCAACAATCCAGGCAGATATCTTTATCTGTAAACCATCAATTATCTGATAAAGGTATTGAATTCATTACCTCGGCATATTATAAAAGATTATTCAATCAGATAGACTACATCGATCATGCGCAACTGCTTATGAATCCGCAGATTGAAAATCAACTGTTGTTCGGCAATGGCAGAGCATATGGTATTGAAGTATCACTTCAGAGAAAAAAAGGAAAGTTACAAAGTTGGATCAACTACACATGGTCGAGGGCATTAAAAGAATTTGAGGAGATTAATGAAGGAGGTTCTTATCCTGCCTTTTATGACCGGACTCACGATCTTTCAGTTTTTGTATCATGGATACTATCCGGGCAACTGGTTCTAAGTGCCAACTGGGTTTACCACACCGGTTCAGCGTTTACCACACCCGTGGGTTTTTATGAATACAACGGAAGTACCATTGCAGTCTATGGAGATAGAAACAATGATCGATTACCAGATTACCACCGGTTGGATCTTTCTTTGCAATGGAACATTCCCTGTCCCAAAAAACATTATGACCATAGTTTTACCCTTGGAATTTATAATTTTTACAACAGGCACAATGCAATCTCAGTAGCGTTTAACAAAATAATTATGGATAATGAGAACATCGTATTACCTTCCAATCTGTTTTCCGATCACCAACTCCAAACAACCATGAGATATATTAATGGTTTCATACCTTCAATTACTTATAAATTCAAGATTTATTAATTTCTATGAACCAGGTCACGACAATACTTTTGACGCACACACGGATGATTAGATTTCGTAGCACGGGCAAAAATACAAAACCGGAGTTTTGGCGAGCTCCATCTGACCTATTAAATCAAATTATAAACAGATGAACCTGTTAAAATTAAGCATCTATATTATTGTAATAATTCCTGTTTTTTTTCTTTCCTGCGAAAAAATTGTTGATTGGGAAGTGGAAGGGGAGCAACTGAATACCATTGTTGTAGAAGGAATGCTGACCAATGAAATGAAGCATCATGAAATAAAAATCACCAGACCAAAACCAGTTGCTAATGCAGATTCTGAACCCGTAAGAGATGCTGTTGTAATGATAAGTACGGAAAATGCATCAGCCAGATTTTTTCATTCTGAGGTCAGCCCTGGAACTTACATCAGTGAAATTCCCTTTTCAGCGGGACTGAACAGAAGTTACGAATTGAATATTGTGATCGAAGGAGAAAACTATAGCGCGCAAAGTTATATGAGTCCTCTTTTTCCTTATCAAACACCTGTTTTTAATTATCACCCTCAAAATGGATTTTATACCATCGATTGGAATAACCCACAATATGATCCAACAGAACAGGCACTCTATGAAGCCATAATCGATTGGTCTCATCTGACACAAAACCCAAATGACAGTGCAAAAATAAGGTTGCTTTACTATACCATGAATTCCATCAATGTAAGTCACCTTTTGTTTCCGTCAGACCAGGAACGAATTTTCTTTCCCGCAGGAAGTATCGTAATATTTTCAAAATATTCAGTGAATGAAGAATATGGAAATTATCTGCGGGCATTGTTGTCGGAAACACAATGGCAGGGAAGCATATTTGAACCAGACAGGGGGAATCTGCCTGGTAATATTTCAAATGGAGGGTTAGGTTTTTTTAGTGTGAATGCCGTTTCAAGAGATACACTTATTGTTGCATCGCAAAAAAACACAACAGTAAACAATTGAATATAATCACATTAAAAAAAATATTCTTTTTTTTCGTGAAGGCGTAGGGGTATTGCTGAATTCTTGTGTATTACATGCGAAAACACAATTTAATAACTTACTAAAAACATGTAACATGAAAAATCTAAAATTAAATTCCACAATGATGAAAACAAATCACAGATTCAATAAAATGAAAAACTCATTCACCAAAAGAATGATTGCTATCTTATCCGTTTTCACACTTGTATTCTTTGTTTCCTGCGAAGAAGATAACCTTTCACCCGACACAAATCCCGACAGCATTGTTCCCAAAAACTTTGCTGTAGAGATCCCACAATCCATTAGTAGCAATGTAGAATTAAAAACTGCGGAGGTAGATACACTCCAGGGAAATGATGTATATGGTCATTTGCGTAGTTTTATTCATGTGGGTGAATTTGGTGCTGAACTCACACAGGATATTATGCGAAGCATCGCCACTAACAACCTTAGTCGTCCGCTTGAATTAACGCTTATCAGTGATGATGATGGTCGTCCCAAGCATTTGGTTATCGTTGAAAACGAAGAGTTTGAAGGTTCTGTATGGGAGTATAAACTAACCTATACCGATGCTGGTGATAACAACTCTGAAACTGGAAACACGGCCATGCAGGTATTCTGGAATACAAATCCTGTTGAAGGTATTGCCATACTTAATCCTTACAATATCAACCGTAATGGAGAAGAATCATTCAAGAATACCAACATCAGGGTAAAATACAGCGAAACAGGAGATTTAAGTTTTGATCGGTACATGATCGTAAGTGTTGATGAATGGCCTATGCCCAATCCGCTGGTTGATCCTTTTGGTCTTTCTAAACTGAAAATGTTTGTAGGTAAAAAAGGCGATATTGTATCCATCTATGGCAATTCGGAACATCCAAATGCAAAATTTTTCAACAACGAAACAGGTTTCGATTGGGCGTTTGTTGCAGCAGCGCACGAAAGTAAAGATATAGCAGTTGCAGAGGTTGGTCTGCCCCCAATGGATCTGGATGCTACCGAAAGAAGTGTTCTGCTTGGAGACTACGCTGTTAAAAATGTAATTGAGAATCAGATCCTGGATGTATGGCCTGATATTGACCAAAACACATTGGATGCCTATCTTTTCCATACACAAGCTCCTGGATATTTCAATACCAACGGTTTTGTTCAGGCAGGTACAGCGCCTTCAACAGACTACGAACCATTGGAAGCAAATATTCAGAATCTCGTTCCTTATAATCCTTACAGTATTCTTACCCTGGATATTGCTTTTGATGAGTAAACCACATCTTCTTCAAACCATCTGAAATAAACCACAATTCAATAACCATGACCATGACCGGGAAAAGACACCATCTTTTCCCGGTTTTCCAGTCTAAAAGTTTTTTGATTTAAAACATAAGATTATGTCATTAAAAAATATCATTTCCATCATCACTCTTTCGTATCTTTTTTTTACAGCCTGCGAAGAAGAATCAGTAAATCCCGATGAACTGCATACCATGCCTTTATTAGAACAGCAGCAAAGCATCGGAACGCTGATCGGGTTTAATGAAGCACACCCTCAGCAAACTGAGGATTCTATTACTGCCCGCTGGGATGAAACCATTCAGAAGGGTATGAGAGTAGCACGTTTGCAGATTGACTGGACAGATCTGGAACCAGAAAAAGACAACTATAATAAGGATTTACTTAGAAATTCCCTGCAAAATCACCAGCAACAAGGATTACAAACGTTTCTCCTTATCTCTGTTTACGACAGCGAGGGGATTGTTGTGCCCGGTTATCTTGGGAATGTAAGTATTGGAAGCAGCAACCTGCATGAAAGATTCAACAAATTATTGGATTGGGTAATCCCCATGCTGATCGATCACGATGGATTTTTAATATCCATAGCCAACGAACCAGATAATGAAATGAATGAAGTTACAGGACTTGCCGGGCAAATCTTGAACTTTTTCATTCATGCCCGGGATCATATCCATTCAATTGATAAAAGAATGGCGGTTACAATTACTTTAACCGAGGGAGGACTGGATTCAAATATCAGTGGTGTGGATGCCATCCTTAAAGAGGTGGATATTGCCTGCTGGAATTTTTACGGGTCTAAACCTGCAGCAGGTCCTCCCTGGTACCTTGTTCAGGATGAGCAGGAGATAAAGAACGACATTGAGCGAATGATTAAAGCATCCAAAGGAAAGCAGATAGTGATCCAGGAACTTGGGTTATGGAGCGGAGGCGATGTACTGAACAGTTCTTTGGAAATTCAGAAAAGATTTTTTGAGGTGTTTTTTTCTGAAATGGAAAAAGAAGAAAGGATCAGGGCTGCATTTGTGTTTCAATTGGTAGATTGGTCGCCTTTTGCCACGGGTGTTATGTTGAGTTTGTTTGAAGAGGGAGAGGTTCCGCAGAGTTTTTTGGATGCATTTGCAGAATCACTGAGAACCATAGGATTGATCCGTTATGAAGATGGGCAACGAAAACCAGCGTGGGATACATTTACTTCTTATCTTGAAAAGCACCATCCATAAAAAATCCCCATTTTATAGTTATCTTGGTGTGGTCGAATAACTATTTTTTATAACTTGCCGGCAAAAAAACAAAAAATGGCAAGCACATACAATTTTGATGAGATCATACCCAGGGAAGGAACCCATTGTGTAAAATATGATTTACGCCATGATTATTTTGGAAATGATAAAGTGATACCCATGTGGGTGGCGGATATGGATTTTCGTACCCCTGATTTTGTAATGGAGGCCATCAGAAAAAGAGCAGAGCATGAAATTCTGGGATATACCATTCACCCGCCCTCTTTTTTTCAATCCATCATCGATTGGAATCTGAGAAGGCATCAATGGCAGCTTAAAAAGGAGTGGATCGCTTTTAGTCCGGGTGTGGTGCCTGCCATAAACATGTTGGTGATGGCACTGTCAAATCCCGGCGATAAAATCATCATACAACCCCCGGTGTATCACCCTTTTTTCCATGCCATTACCAATCACAACAGAGAAATTGTGAAGAATCCCCTGGTTTTGCAAAACGGGCGTTTTAATATGGATCTGGATGACCTCGAGAATAAGATTGATGAAAAGACCAAATTGCTGATCCTATGTAATCCCCACAATCCGGGGGGGAGCGTTTGGAAAAAAGAAGAGCTGAAAGCATTGGGTAAAATTTGCAAAAAACATAATGTCACAATCATATCCGATGAGATTCATGCCGACCTTACCCTTTTTCAAAACAAACATATTCCTTTGGCAAGTATATCAGATGAATTGGCAGAAATAACCATTACCACCATGGCGCCGAGCAAAACTTTTAACCTTGCTGGCCTTGGTACTTCCTATGTAGTATCCTCTAACCCCCGTCTTTTGCGGCGTTACAACAAGGTTCTCGATCAGGTGCATGTAGGAATGGGGAATATTTTTGGAACTGTGGCCCTGGAAGCTGCTTATACCCATGGCGATAAGTGGCTTGCAGAATTACTGGAGTATGTTCAGAATAATATAATCTATATGCGGGAGTTTGTAAAAACACTTATGCCTATGCTTGATGTAATTGTACCGGAGGCCACCTATTTAGTTATGATCGATTTCAGGAAATTGAACCTGTCGGCAAAGGAGTTGAAAAAGGTTCTTATCGACAATGCAGGCATTGGGATGAATGATGGCACTACCTTTGGTACTCAGGGCAGAGGATTCCAGAGAATGAATGTGGCATGTCCGCGCTCCGTGCTCAAACAGGCTCTTGTACGCCTGGAGATGACTGTAAGGGAAATTGGGTGGTATTGAAAAGTGGTGAATGAAAGGTGATAGGATAAAAGTGAAAAGGTCGCTGTGCGTGTCATACCGATGCAAAAATCAATACCCCAACTGCCTGGGAGGCGAAAAACAAAATAAAAGAAAGTACCTGGTGGTAGATTAATCTTTTGAATCAACAATAAGGCAATGCCACGTTGCAACCCTTTCAATTCATAATATTTTGGTTCATTGAAAGCATTAAGCCAAGGTACTCATCAGGATCATACGCCTGATGTATATGCTTTTTCTGTCGTGCCAGGGTTTTAATGTTCCTTTGTTAAAACGGATGTCAAAGGCAGGGTTTTCCAGTCGTTGCCGGATATGATTGGGTATATAGGTAGTATCCTTTGGTGATGATACAGATTCTGCAGGAGGTTTTGACGGATTTACTTTTTTTTCAATACTTTCGGAAGGATATGCTTTCAACATAATCACAAACAAAACAAGAAATACCAGAAGTTTTGTAAATAAATTCCGGAGATTTGAGTGTTTTTGTTCCATTTTGCCTCTGTTTTAATCTAATCTGTAATTGAGAGGGCAAATATAATAAAAAAAATATAATATTGATCTTGTCTTGAAAAAAAAACTCCTCATATCCGGAAAAAATAAAATTCATCGAAAAAAAACCGGTGCTTTTTTGAAAGCACCGGTTTTTTTATAATAGATAAACTCTATAGGTTTTAAGCAAATGCTTCCAAAGATTTTTTGATGATTTCCACGCATTCGCTGAGTTGTTCTTTAGAGATCACCAGGGGAGGAGCAAAGCGGATAATATCACCATGAGTGGGTTTTGCCAGTAAACCGTTTTCTGCCATTTTCAGGCATACATCCCATGCTTCTTTACCATTTTTAGGTTTAATAACAATGGCATTGAGCAGTCCTTTGCCCCTTACAATAGAGATCATATCCGATTTAATATTTCTCAATTCCTGGCGCAAAAACTCACCCAGTTCCTGTGCTCTTTGTGCCAGGTTTTCTTCTTTGATCACTTCGAGGGCAGCCACTGCTACACGTGCAGCCACCGGGTTGCCTCCAAAGGTTGATCCGTGTTGGCCGGGTTTGATCACCATCATGATTTCATCGTTGGCAAATACGGCAGAAACCGGGTACATGCCCCCACTAATCGCTTTTCCAAGGATGAGTATATCGGGTTTAACATTTACATGATCACACGCCAGCAGTTTTCCGGTACGTGCTATCCCTGTTTGTACCTCATCTGCAATGAAAAGTACATTGTGCTTTTCGCAAAGTTCTTTTGCTTTGGGAAGGTAAGTGTCGCAGGGAACGAATACACCTGCTTCACCTTGTATGGGTTCTACAAGGAAACCTGCCACATCAGGGTCTTTAAGTGCTTCTGCCAGGGCATCGCTATCGTTGTATGGGATGCGAATAAAACCGGGAGTGAATGGACCATAGTCGCCAAAACCATCAGGATCGTTGGAAAAAGATACAATAGTGGTTGTTCTTCCATGGAAATTGTTGTCGCAAACAATAATTTTTGCTTTGTTTTCCGCAATCCCTTTTTTGTTGTATGCCCATTTACGGGTAAGCTTAATAGCGGTTTCAACGGCTTCGGCGCCTGTATTCATGGGCAAAACCTTATCGAATCCAAAATATTCTGTCACATATTTTTCAAAACGTCCCAGCACGTCATTATGAAAAGCGCGAGATGTAAGGGCAAGTGTTTTGGATTGTTCTATCAGCGCGTCTACAATTTTAGGATGGCAATGTCCTTGGTTAACAGCAGAATAGGCAGACAGAAAGTCATAATACCTTTTTCCTTCCACATCCCATACATGTACACCTTCTCCCTTGTTTAATACTACGGGAAGGGGATGATAATTATGTGCACCATGCTTATCTTCCAGATCCATCAATTGTTGCGAATTCATTTTTTCGGTCATTACTGTACTCATATAGATTTCTCCTTTAATGTTTAAATGAAACTCTGTTTTTTATAGGGTTGCTCTAATATGGGGGCAAATATAGGAAAAAGGTTTCGATTAAATAACCCAGGGGGTAAACATATTTTTCTGAAAACTAAAACATTGGATTAATAAAGTATAATATCAGACAGATATGATATTACATCGACGAATTTAAAAACCTGCCTTTTAGAGAAGGAGTAGGAATCATGCAGGAATCTTTCTTTCCAAACCAATTGTAACGGTTGTTACTGATAAACATATAAACGGGATCCCTCAGAAATGCAGGTATAATACGGAAAGCCGATAATAAGGAATAGGGGAAATCTAATTTTGCCGCTATCCGAAGTGCTGCATCCGATCTTTGAAAAACTTCTCCTTTTTCGTAATAGATAACCGAATCGTAATATTCATTTTCAGGGTATTCTTCACCGAGTATTTCTT